>JANXQR010000871.1 GCA_025353435.1 Acidobacteriota bacterium
GTCGAACGCAGGCTCGCCAAATGCGCGTTCGCCCTATCCTGCTCCGCAGAACCCGGGTTCGCCTTATCCCGGGACCGTGAGACCTGCGTTTCCGGGGCATCCAATGGCAGCCGACGCTCCGCCGGGGCATTTGCAGTCGTGGCTGAATCAGCATAGGAACGTGCCAGTGCAAAATCAGGAACAGCAGCTGAGGGGCGATCCGAGCTTCAAGCGGCTGGCGCCTGGAGAGCAGCAGCGGCTGGTGCAGCAATTGCACAACGTGAACCAGATGCCGGACCCGGTGCGGGAGCGCAGGCTGGCGCGGGCTGAGTTGATGGAGCGGTTGTCGCCACAGGATCGGATGCGCGTAAACGGTTCGGCACGGGAGTGGACGACTTTGCCGTCTGATCGCCAGTCGGTGATGAAGAATGCGTTCCGCGATCTGCGTTCGGTGCCGCCAGATCAGCGGCCGATGGTGCTGAATTCAGCGCGCTACCAGGGGCAGTTTTCTCCGCAGGAGCGCGGGATATTATCCGACATGCTGCGGGTTGAGCCGTATGAGGCGCCGAAGTGAGAAGAAGCAGGGAACAGGGAATAGGGAACATGGATTAGAAAAGCCCGTAAACATGAGTTGCCCCGGATTGGAGTTCTGATCCGGGGCGCTCCCGCGTTTGAAGGTTGCTACTTCAGCATGAGCTTGGCGCGGAGGCGGATGTCGCGGGATGAGGCGCCGATCTGCACTTCGAATTCGCCGGGCTCTGCGACCCAGTCCTTCTTTTCCGGACTCCAGTAGGACAATGCGTCGCGACTAATGGTGAAATGCGCGAGTTTGGTTTCGCCGGGGTTGAGTGTCAGGCGGCCGAAGCCTTTGAGCTCGTGGACGGGCCGATCGACCTTGGAATGCGCGTCGTGAATATAGAGTTGGATGACCTCTGTGCCGGCGCGGGTTCCGGTGTTCTTCACATTCAATGTTGCGCTATAGGCCCGGGAGGTTTGCGGGCCGCCGATTTCGGCTACTTCTGCGACGTGGAGATTGCTGTATTCGAACTTGGTGTAGCTGAGGCCGAAGCCGAAGGGGAAGGCTGGCTCGACGTTTTTGGTGTCGTAGTACCGGTAGCCCACGTAGATTCCCTCGGCGTAGTCGACTATGAGGTTTTCTCCGGGATAGTGGCCGTAGGCAGGTGAATCTTCAAAGCGCTTGGGCATCGAGATGGGAAGTTTGCCGGAGGGGTTCGCATCCCCGAAGAGAATTGCTGCGAGTGCGTGGCCGGCTTCTTCGCCGCCGTAGAACATGTCCAGCAGGGCCGGCGCCTGCTCAATGTCTTTTTTCATGGTGACGGGGTCGCCGGTGTTGAGCACGACGATGGTGTGGGCGTTGGCTTTTTCGACGGCCTCGATCAGGTCGTCCTGGCTGGCTGGTAGATCCATCGTCTTGAGGTCGAAGCCTTCGGACTCAATCTTGTTGTATCGACCGACAACTACGATCGCCACGTCGGAGTGCGCTGCGGCATCGGCGGCTTCCTTGATGGATTTGGCGCGGGCTTCGGGCGTATCGTCGGCAGGGTTTTCGCCTTCCATGCCAACGCCGAGCGCGTACATGACTGTAACGGCATTTCCGGCGCGCTCCTTGATGCCATCGAGCGGCGCTACTGCGTGCTTGGGGCGGACGAGCGAACTGCCGCCTCCGCCGGTGCGAGCCACGGCAGCATTGGGTCCAATGACGGCGATGGAGTGGATCTTGGTGGTGTCGATGGGGAGAATGTCGCCCTGATTCCTGAGCAGGACGATGCCTTCTGTGGCGCCCTGAAGAGCGACGGCACGCTGGTCAGGCGTGTCGACTTCACCGCCGCCCATGTGGGGGTGATCGAAGATTCCGCTCATGAAGAGGATGCGCAGAATGCGGCTTACGTTGTCGTTGAGCGTGGCTTCAGAAATATGTCCAGCCTTTACTTCGGCGAGAACTTTTTCGGTGGTGAGCCATCCGTCGCTGTTGCCCGACTTCTGCGTTTCAGGCCGGGCCATCCAATCTCTCATGCGCTGTCCGCCGGGCATTTCGAGGTCCATGCCTGCGTTCACGGTGGGCACCGTCGAGTAGGTGCTGCCCCAGTCGGAGATGACGAATCCTTTGAAGCCGAATTCGTTCTGCAACACGTCATGCAGCAGCGGCATGTTTTCCGCGTTGTAGGTGCTGTTGACCTTGTTGTAGGCGGACATGACGTTCCAAACGCCCCCGTCCTTCACAGCCGCCTTGAATGCCGGCAGGTAAATTTCATGGAGCGCGCGCTCGCTAATGTGGGCGTCGATCCGGTGGCGCTCAAATTCCTCATTGTTGGCGACAAAGTGCTTCACGCTAGGAATCACGCCCTCGCCCTGCACGCCGCGAATATAAGAGACAGCGAGCTGGCCGGTGAGATATGGGTCTTCGCCATATCCTTCGAAGTTCCGTCCCCACAACGGCACCCGATTGATGTTGACGGTTGGGCCAAGAATCATGTCGCGCCCGAGCGCCTTCACTTCTTCGGCGATGGCCTTGCCCTCGCGTTGCACCAGTTGTCCGTCCCAAGTCGCTGCCATGGCGATGCCGACGGGGAATGAGGTGGATTCGACCTTTGTCGAAACGTTGACCGAGTTGGTGATGGCGGAGCTGCCCATCCAGGAGCGCACACCCATGGGACCGTCGGCCATTTTGATTGCGGGGATTCCGAGCCGCTCGATGGGTGTCGACTCCATCCAACCAGAGCCTTCGAGCATGGATGCTTTTTCCTCAATGGTCATGCGGCTGAGCAAATCGGAGACGCGCGCATCCACTGGAGTAATCGGGTTCTTGTATGGCGCACCCGCGGGAACGGCTGGAGTTGACTGCGAGCGAGATGGGAACGGTAAGGCAAGCGAAATGAGAAGCAATGCCAAAGTGGAAATCAGAAGAGTGCGCGAGGCTCGCATGGAAACTCCTGTACGTGACGGAAGTACCGTGGTTCGCGGGCAATCGTAGTCCATTTGGGAGGAATAAGCCAAATGATTGGCACTTTTTGCAACTTTGGAGGTAAGGGGCAGACCGTCGTGGGAGACCCTTCAATTCAAATGTGCCTTATGCTGTGTCAAGTTAATTCAATAAATCGATTAGCAAAGGAATCAGCAGAACAACTTGCAAGTTGAACATTCGTGAACCTTGAATGCTTGCTGGCGAGTCGAAAGTATGATTCCGGTGTCACAACAGAAAATGCGGAGCTTGGATATCTTCTCTCGACGAATGAGCAACTCGATGCAATTTCCGAACTCGTCGACGAGCCGCTGGTTTTTGCGGCAGAGTACCAACTCTCCGATATTGTTTTTCTTTTCGAGCGGACCGACCCGCACGATTCCGAAGTTGCCTAGGTTCTCTCATCTCCCGCCGCCGGGGCGGACTCGGGTACTGGAGTACTCCGCGTTCGCCTGGCAGGGAGAAGCAGTTCCGCTCTTCCTGTCCGAGTCGGAAATAGCGACCAAGAAGCGCTGACGATTCCCCAGGCGGCGCAAACCAGTTGGCGCAAGCGCTCCCGGACGAACTGCCCGAAGGCTAATTCCGAACCCCCATCTAGGAACCTCTGCTGTTGACGTCCTGGTAACCGGGGACGATCGTGCCGTTTACACCCAGTTTTTGCATGGTCATACTTGCGCCTGCATCTCGGGTTCCAGCCAATTGCCCCCACGAAAGGCCAAACCATGCATCAGCCTAAATATTTAGCTACAGCAGCAGTTTGTTCGCTGCTCGCCTCCGCCGCGGTCCTGGCCGCACCTCCGAAACCTGCCTCAACCGTAATTATTGCCTGCTATAACGCCGAATCGGGCCGTGCCCGCATTGTGGATTCAACCAACGAATGCGAACGCCACGAACGATATGTCGTTTGGAATATCACCGGTCCCCAAGGTCCAGCTGGACCGGTGGGCGCGCAGGGGCCAGCGGGGGTACCAGGCCCTGCTGGAACTCAAGGCCCAGCGGGCGTGAAGGGTGCATTGGGTCCCGCCGGACCTGCCGGACTCAACGGCGCCACAGGACCTGCTGGTCCGCCCGGAGCGACGGGCCTGGCAGGTGCAACCGGTCCCCCCGGAGCGCCTGGTCCTGCCGGTCTGCAAGGTCCCATTGGATTGACGGGTGTGCCGGGTCCCGCCGGCCCCTCTGGACCTACAGGTGCCCCTGGCCCCGCCGGACCTACCGGTCCCGCCGGGACAATTCCCACCAATCTGACAGCGCTTTCCAATGGCCTGACCACGACCAACGGCGTTTCGTTAACTGGCGCGACCACTTTTGTGGGAAGCGCATGCAGCAACATGAATCTCGGGGACGTGATTCTCTCGGTAAATGGCTATGGCCAGGGAGCGCTGCCGGCGGACGGCCGGCTTTTGCCGATAAACCAATTCACGGCGGTATTTTCGCTTATAGGCACGAACTTTGGTGGCGACGGCGTTACCAATTTCGCACTGCCGGATCTGCGCGCGCTCGCACCGCAAGGGCTTCAGTACTCCATCTGCGTCTTCGGCATCTTCCCGGCGCGGCTGTAGATTGCCAGGCCCGATGGGGCCGGCTCCGTGAATGGAAATTCCTTGACTCGTTCCCGGTCCCCGAGGCTGTTACCGATCTCGGATACGCGGGAACGTGCGCGTGTCAGGCTGCCCACAAATCCTGCATTCAATGAGCCGTAAGTTACAATAATAGATGGGCTAAAGCCGACATTTTTTGCGCAGTGAGCGCAGATCAAGCAAGGAGTTTCACCTCTATGGCGATTTCCGCCACACAAATGCGTCCGGGCATGATCATCAAGCACAACGAGCAGCTGCACCTGGTTTTCAAGGTGGAGCACCGCACCCCGGGCAATCTGCGCGCGTTTATCCAGGCCAAGCTGCGCAATCTCAAATCGGGCGCGATGTTCGAACATCGTTTCCGCTCGGCGGACTCCATTGAGCGGGTGGTGGTGGACGAAATCGGAATGGACTTTCTCTACAACGACGGCGACGATTATTACTTCATGAATCCAGAGGACTACGAGCAGATTGTAGTGAAAGGCTCAACGCTGGGCGATGCGGTGGAGTACCTGACGCCAAACCTGCACATCAAGGTGAGCTACTACGATGGGCAGGCGGTGGGTATCGAACTGCCGAGCGCCGTGGAATTGATTGTGGTGGAGACGGAGCCGGGGTTGAAGTCCGCGACAGCTTCAAGCGTGACCAAGCCGGCCACGACCGAGACCGGGCTCGTGGTGCAGGTGCCGTCGTTCATCAATGAGGGCGAGAAGATCCGCGTGGATACCAGCGAAGGGGCTTATTTGAGCCGTGCGTAATGGCTCTACAAAGCCGGCAAAAGAAGATGGCGCCCTAAAGGGCGCCATCTTCTTTTGCATCAATATGCTCGATTTGCGTTCAACTCAACCTCAGCCCTTACCCGCGGCCAAAGGCCCGAAATGCACCACAAGGCTCATCTTCTTCCAATGGGCGGGAAGGGTGAGGCAGCCCAGAATAACCAGTCCGGGATAGGCCTCGATTCGGCGCACCAGCCAGTCGGCATCGATGGGCGCATAGCGTTCATGACTGTCGTTCACATCCGATCGCTTGTCGAACAAGGCATCGGCTTCGTCAAAAAGGATGATGGCTCCGGCATTAGTGGCCGCGTGAAACACCTGTTCCAGATTCTTTTCGGTCTCGCCAATATATTTGCTGAACAGGTCGACAAGTCTCATCCGGATGAGCTGCGTGCCGAGCTGCCTTGCGATCACTTTGGCGGCCGTCTTCTTCCCTGTCCCGACTGGTCCGACGAACAGGGCCACATCTCCGTGGCGGTCCGACCAGGTTGCTGGCCCGCGGAATTCAGGTGCTGATTCCGAGATCAATTCTTGTGCGATCGAATGGAGCTCATCGAACTGCCCTTGAGTCAACGGCAGATCGGCCGCCGTCGCACTGGGATCAACTCTCTGAATCAAGCTCTCGATGCCGGATGGCTCGGTCTCAAGACTGTTCATTTTCAACCTCCTGCGAACCGCCTGGGGGCAAGCAATACGCGCTAGGGCATCGTACTCCCTTGAAATGACCTCCGGCAATAGCCAGGCATCGCCGCTGCCGGGCATTTGGGGTGAAATTCACAGTCCAGTGCTTGACCTGAACCCATGGGATCGCGTATTCGATGAGGCATCCGAATTGATCGTCCCGAGGAGGCTCCCGATGCCCGTTCCCGCCGTTATTGAAGCTGCTGCGCAGAATTACAAGTTCAATGAGAAGTTTCTTGCCGATGCCGTGAAGGGCCTCTCCGACGAGGAGTGGAAGCGCCGCCCATCCGATTCAACGAATCACATGTCGTGGATTGTGGGACATGTGATCTGGGCGCGGAAGATGCTGCTCGGCCGCCTCGGCACGGAATGGTCTCAGCCGTGGCTGAACGATTTTGCGCGCGGGGCCAAGTGCGATGCGGTGCCGTGTCCGCCCCCCGAAACGCTCATGTCAGCCTGGACTGAGGTCTCCGGCGTCCTAGCCGGGGTGCTGGAGAATGCATCGGAAGAGGTGCTTTCGAAGCCCGCCGCGCAGGGTCCGCCGAGCGCCGACGGCAAGGTGAGCGGGATTGTGAACTTCCTCGCCATCCACGAAACCTACCATGTGGGGCAGGCCGCGTATTTGAGTTGTTGGATGGGGCACAAAGGGATTATGGGGTGAAGGGCCCTTTCGTGCTATTCAGGCCCTCCGGACTTAGTGAACGATCGATCCGCCATCGTTTGCGGCGGTGGGATTATTCAGGCAGGTGGGATGGCCGAATCCGCTGGCGCTGGCTTTGCTGACCAAGCCTGTCGCTGGGTCGAAGGTGATGTCCTGGAACATCTTGTCGAAGTTGCCAAAGACTGGCACGGATCCTCCTCCGATGAGGGCGCGCACCTTCCACGCAACTACGTGATCGGTGCAGGACGTGTCGCCGGAAACACCGATGGCTCCCACCTTCTGTCCGCCATAGTAGAGGGCCAGTCCGCCGCCGAAAACGTTGACCCCTCCAATGCGTATGCCGACCAGTGGATCGTCAGACTTCCCGAAGTTGTCGGAATTGCCCTCGTAAGCCTCGGTCGCATTCACGGGATTACTTTCCTGCAGCCCAAATAGACTTCCGCCCGGCTGAACGGCCGCGTAGAGGTTTGCGGTCGACAGCGCAAGCAATCCGGTGCTGAAGGCATTTGCTGTGTTTGCCTTTTGCGCGGAGATCACTCGGCTTCCGAGCCAGATGTCGGCAGTGGCGCTGGCATTATTCTTGGTTCCGTCGAGGGATGTGACTACGGCACAAACGCGTCCGCTTCCATCCACGAGCGTGAGCCACATGGGGAAGCCAAGGCCTCCGTTGGGGGTGGCCGTTGGTGAGTTTGCCGGAACAACCTGGTGCAGAGCGGCCTTCAAAGCAGCGTATGAGAGACCGTGCCCTTTGGGGCCCATGAGTTGTTCGCACGTGTCGGCGTGAGCAAGGCACGCCGAAACCGTGAGTGTTAAGGCAAGGGCAGCTGAAGCTCTGAATTTCTGGAGCATGGATAGACCTCCGCAGGGTATTTTTTGGAAACTCGGAGCCCGGGGAAAGTGCCGCAGAACGCGAGAAATAGAGACCCACGGGAAACGCGAGAATTCTAACCCGCAATTCAAAAATAGAGAATAAATTACTTTCCAGCTTCCGGCAGCGTGACTAGCTTTACTTCCAGTATCGCTTCGATCTGAAGCAGTGCTCTCATCACCGTTTCGGAGACGGGTGCGTCGACTTGCACCACGGCGAGCGCCTTGACAGGCTGGATGCCGGAGCGGTCGCGGCCCAGGGCGAAGTTGGCGATGTTGACGCCATGCTCGCCGAGGATGGTGCCGATCTTGCCGATGACGCCTGGCACATCGAGGTTACGGCAGACTAGCAAATTGCCTTCGAGCGGCGCTTCCACATCGATGCCGTCGAACTCGAGCAGGCGCGGCTGTTCGCCATGAATCACCGTGGCGGTGGCATGGCTGGTGCCGGCGGCGGAATGCAGCTCGATTGCAATCATGGTGGCTGCCCCCCCACGCTGACCGTTCTGTTTCTCTTCATGCACGCGAATGCCGCGCTCTTCCGCAATGGTGGCGGCGTTGATGCGGTTCACATTCTCAAGGCCCTGCAGCATACCGGCAATGGCGGAGTTGCGGACGAGGTCTGTCTTGGCCTCAGTCAGCGAGCCGCTGTAAAAGATCTGAATGGATTCGATGCCGCCCTTGCCGGTCTGGGTGAGGAACGCGCCCATACGCCCGGCGAGATCGATGTAGGGCGCGAGCTGCACGTATTCTTCATGGCTCAAGGAAGGCAGGTTGACTGCGTTTTGCACTACGCCCAGCTTGAGGTAGTCGCGAATCTGACGTGCGATCTGGATACCGACGGCCTCCTGAGCTTCGGCGGTTGAGCCGGCGATATGCGGCGTCAGAATGACGTTGTCGAGCCCGAAGTAGGGCGAGTCTTTGGGCGGCTCCACGGTGAATACGTCGAGTGCCGCGCCACCGACATGGCCGGATTTGAGTGCCGCGACGAGCGCTGCGTCTTCGACGAGTTCTCCGCGCGCACAGTTGATGATTCGCACGCCCTTCTTCATGGAGGCGAGCGAGCGCTCGTTGATTACGCCCGCGGTCTGCGGAGTGAGGCCGACGTGGAGCGTGAGGTAATCGCATCCGGCGATAAGCTCGTCGAGCGAGACAAGGCGGATGCCGTTTTCGCGAGCGACTGCGGCGGAGACGAAGGGATCGCTGCCGATGATTTCGAGGCCGAAGCCCTTGGCGCGCTTGGCCACTTCAAGCCCGATGCGGCCCAGGCCAAGGATGCCGAAGGTCTTGCCCTTGAGCTCGGCGCCCTGGAGGGATTTCTTCTCCCATTTGCCGGCGTGCATGGACGTGTTGGCAGCTGGCAGCTTGCGGGCCAGCGCCAGCATGAGGCCGATGGTTAGCTCGGCAACGGCCACTGCGTTTGCTCCGGGCGTGTTCATCACCACGATGCCGCGTCGAGTGGCGGCTTCAGCGTCCACGTTGTCAACGCCTACGCCAGCGCGGCCAATGACGCGCAGCTTGGGTGCGTGCTCCATGAGCGCATCATCCACCTGCACGGCGGAGCGCACCACGATGGCGTCGGCATCCTTGAGCGCAGCAGGAAGACCGTCAGGCAGCTTGTCGTGCGTAAGTACTTCCCAGCCGGGCTCGGCCGCAAACACGGCCAGCGTTGCCGGAGACACCTTTTCCGCCAGAACAATTTTCATTGTTTCTCCCTTGTCGGCAGCCGCGGACATGTACTCGTCGAAACGGATGCCTTCCTTTTCGCACAGCAAATCGAACATGCGTATCACGGCCGCGTGAGGCTTGCCTTCGCCGCGCTCGTATTTCCAGATGGAGTTGGGATGCACGCCCAGACGCTCCGCCATCTGATATTGGAAGAGGTCGAGCTGCTTGCGCGCGACGACGAGTTTTTCTCCGAAACTCAATTCAGGCATCTGATCCTTCCGCGAGCCGCGCCTACTTTACCGACTCCGCAAACACCTTCTGAGCAGCGGCTACGGCCATTCCGTACTCCACGGGCAGCTTGAGCGTGTCCTTGGCGATGTGCTCCATGGCGCCAAGCAGAGCCACAGTATCGAGATAGTCGAAGAAGCCTAGATGGGCGACGCGGAATATCTTGCCCTGCATCTCTCCCTGGCCGTTGGCGGTGACCAACGCGAAGCGCGTCTTGAGCGCTTTCACGACGTCGCCGGAGTTCATTCCTTCGGGGACGGCAACTGCGGTGGCAGCTGCAGCGGGGGCGGTGGGCGCGAACAGTGTGAAACCGAGAGCGTTGAGGCCGGCGCGTGTCGCAGCGGCGTTCAGCTGTGCGTTGTCGATCAGCGCGATGCGGCCCTTTTCGAGATCGCCACTGGCCTGTCCGGCGATGTAGTCGAGCGCCGCGCCTAGGCCGGCGATCAGCGCGACAGCGGGCGTGTAAGCGCTCTCACCCTTGACGGCGTTCTTGCGTTCCTTGCGCAGGTCGAAATAGTAACGAGGGTTCTTTGAATTCTCCATGGCAGCCCAGGCCTTGTCGCTCACGGAGAGATACGCGAGGCCCGGCGGAATCATGACGGCCTTCTGCGAGCCGCCAATGAGGATGTCGATGCCCCAGCCGTCCACATCGAAGTGGGTGGTGCCGAGGCCGGTGATGCCGTCAGCAACCAGAAGGGCATCGGGGGCGTTTTCCTTGATCAGTTTCGCGATTGCTTCGACATCGTGACGGACGGCGGTGGAGGTCTCCGTCGTCTGCATGAAGACGGCTTTGATGCCGGGCTTGATGGCAGCCTTTACGATTGCGAGGTCGAATGTCTCGCCGTAGGGCGCGGTCACAACCTCCGGCTCGCAGCCGAAGGCCTTAAGCAGGCTAACCCAGCGCTCGCCGAATTTGCCGGCCGTGAGGACGAGCGTTTTGTCGCCGGGAGAGGTCAGGTTCGAAACGGAGGCTTCCATAGCGCCGGTGCCCGAGGAAGAGAGCAGGAGCACGTCGTTTTTGGTGCCGACGAAGACCTTGAGCTGTGCCAGGACTTTTTGGTAGAGGGCGCGGAATTCGGGGGTCCGGTGGTGCATGTCGGCTGCCGCCATGGCGAACTGAGCGGCGGGCAGCAGCGGGGTGGGTCCGGGGGTATAGAGGCGTGTCTTACGGAACATGGGCTCTCCTTATAGGGGCTCAAATCGGGGCTGAATGTGGGGAAAATCTCCTCGCCCGTCAATCACATAATACACATTGTTGTGGTTTATGTGAATTGGCCAGGTCCAAATCAAGTCATAGGCCTAAACTCACTTGATTCGCTTTGGGAAGCGGGTCCGAGGTGGGGCGGCTTGGCGACAGGGCTGGCAGGTCCTTTCGACCATCCGGGCGAGACGCGGAACGAATTACACTTGAGTATTGTTGGACGGGAAAGAGGGATCTTGATGGACGCGGGCGCACTGGAAGCAATCATCAGCAAGCAAATGATCACAGCTATGAAGGCGCACGATGCGGAGCGTACGCAGACGCTGCGCCTGATCATGACCGCGCTCAAGAACAAGTCCATTGAGAAGCGCGCGCCCCTCATATCCGCCGAAGAGCAACAGGCTCTGGCGACAATGATCAAGCAGCGGCGCGACTCGATTGAGCAGTTCACCAAAGGCAACCGCCCCGAACTGGCCGCGAAGGAAGCCGGGGAGATCGTGGTGATCGAGGAGTTTCTTCCCAAAGCTCTGGATGAAGCTGGGCTGCGCGCGATGGTGGATGAGGCGATCGCGGAGCAGACCGTAGACGCCGGCCAGAAGCCTTCGTCCAAAGAAATGGGGCAGGTGATCAAGCGGGTGCAGGCCAAGTTGCTGGCTAATGGCGTGCGCGCCGAGGGCAGGCTTGTGAGCGAGGCAGTGAAGGCAGCGCTGGCGAGTTAGGGGCCGGCAGGTTTAGGGGCCAAGCCTGCTTTCTTTCTCCGCAGCCACCTCCAGGCAGCGGCGATGGCTCCGCCCATGAAGACAAAGCCAGCTCCTCCGGGCAGGCCGTACTTCAGCCAGTAGTCCGGATCGCCTTCAACGAGGCGCTTGACGCATTCACCAAAGCTGGGGACGTGCACATCTACCACGGTGGTGTAGACAGGCAGCTCGCGTTGCGCATTTTGACTGCCGGGGTAGAGCACCCACGCTCGGATCGCGATCTTTTGGCTCCTGCCTGTATACCGAGGCGTCACGCTCCAATTCCAGGTTGTGGTTCCGTCTTCGGGAACATATTGAACTTCCGTCGTGCCCGGTTCCGGAGCAATGATGAATTCGTCCGGATTGTCAGGACAGAATGCGATCACCCTCATCTGCCTAGCCACTTTGATGGTGGACGAACCGGTTGCTTCGGGCAGAGCCGACGAGGTATCGGCCTGCTCTCCCCCGACCACGACGGTCACGGTTGCCGGGACCTTCCACTGCATTTTGGGCGGCACGAACTGCTTCAACTTGCCACTCTTGAGCTTTGCGAACCACGCAACTTCGGGGTCGATTGCCTGATCCAAAGTCTGAATAGGCAATCGAATGGGGGCCGATATGGGAGGATTTCTTCTCGGCTCGGTCCCAGATTTTGGCGGCTCCGCGGGTTTGGCAACAGCGGGCGGTTTCTTCTCCTGGTCGGGAGCCTGAGTGCCAGGATTTGGGACGGTAGGCGCGGGGGGACCAGGGGAAGGGCGAGAACCGCATCCGATGCAGAGGACGATCAACGCGAGTCCAGCAAATTTGCGAAACATGCTCGCCCTCCGCGATGTGCCGGTATTCTCGCATCGAATGCTTCGATCTGCCAGACATTTCCCGGGGAGTGATCGGGAACCGGGCTTATTGCGCATGAAAAAGCCCTCACCGCGCGGCGAGGGCCGTTTTCATTTCCTGTCAACGAAAGTTACGCGATTTCCGTAAATGTCCGGTCGACGCGGCGGGCGGGGCGATCGGGCATAGTCAACCCGGCGGTCGATCCCGACATCACCTCAGTAAATGCCTTCTGGAAGGCCATCATTTCCGTTGGTGTACCGACGGTGATGCGCACCTGAGTGGGCCAGGCGGGCCAGATGCGGCCGATGAAGATTTCCTTGGCCGCCATGCCTGCCATCACTTCTTTGCCGGGCCGACGGGTGTCGAGCATAAAGCAGTTGCTCTCCGACGGCGTGACGGCATAGCCCTGACTCCTGAGCCAGGTGAGATTGTCCTTGCGCACGTCGCCGATGATCTTCTTGCGGGTTGTCACCAGGTCGGCGTCGAGAAGGCTGGCCTTGGCTGCGGCAAGCGCGGTGATAGGCAGGGAATTGTCGCCGAAGTAATCAAGCTTCTTCAGCAGTTCAGGTTTACCGATGGCGAAGCCCATGCGGACACCGGCCATGCCGTAGAGCTTGGAGAAGGTGCGCAGCACGACAACGTCTTTGCCTTCCTTGACGAAATCGAGCGAGCGCGGCTCATCGCAGAGATGGATGTAGGCTTCGTCAATCAGGACAACGGAACCCTTGGGCGCATGGCCGACTGCGTACTCAATCTCTTCGCGAGGTGTGCAGGTGCCGGTGGGGTTGTTGGGGTTACAGATGTAGATCACGCCGGGACTGGTGGCAGCGGCGAGCATGGCCTTGATGTCATGCTTGGCGGTGCCCTTGGCATCGGCAAGGGGAACCTTGATAACGGGCGCGCCACCGGCCTTGGCAGCCCACATGGGCGCCTCGTAGCCGGGGTCGGCGACAACGAGCGGGTGGTCGGCGCTGGTGTTCACGAGCACGGTGAAGTGGAGCGGGTCGCTGGATCCGGCGAAGGCACGCACGTTTTCGGGCGCGAGGCCTTCCTGCTTGGCAAAGATTGCCTCAACCTCTTCCTGGAGGTTCATCAGGTAGCGGCCGCCCCGGGGAACAATATCGATCATGGCCTGGCGGGCGGCGTCGGAGGGTCCAAGCGGGTTCTCATTTGCGTCAATGTGGATGCCCTTGTTGGGGTCGGCAAAGTGCGGCCGGGCCGCCATGGCGAGATGCGCTTCGGTGACGATGGGCAGGGAGGCCAGCGCGGATGCGCCTGCCGCGTAGCGGAAGAAGGAGCGGCGGGAAAGGCCGTTACAAGCGGGTTCCAAAGGGATCTGCATACGAGAGAGCTCTCCTTTTTTGACGTGCGGGGACGGCGAAATAAGGGCTGTGCGCTGATGAAACCCTGCGGCATGGGATTCCGTGTGGAGGGGAAAACGGGAGTCCCATGTCTCAAGTTAGTCCGGGATTGCCGGGAAAACAAGTAGGAAACGCATAAGGAAATGGCGTTAAAGATTCTGATTTCGCGGCGGAATCGCTTCTCTGGTACCATTTTTCGCAAGCGTGAGGGACGCATCCGGTCCGCGGAAAGGGCTTGAAGCCCAACCTTTGAGATCAAGTCAGGCCGCACCTTCTTTCGGCCCGCAGCAGCGGACAACGGGCAAGCGAAAGGAGGCTTATGCCGAATAATGCCCTGCAAGACCCCCAGCCGCTCCCAGAACGCCCCAATCTCCGCCACCTGAAGGACCAGGCTCGTGACCTACTGAAGGCCGGTCAAGCCGAATCGCTCGCCAAGGCGCAGTTTCAAATCGCACGCATGTATGGCTTTGCTAGCTGGCCACGGCTCAAGGAGCATGTTGAGTCGCAGGAAGAAATCGGCAAGCTCAAGCACGTCATCGACACTAATGACTTGGCGAGTATGCGCGCGCTCATGACGCGCAATCCTGCTTTGCATCGCGCGCCGCTGGGCTACGGCAAGAACGGTCCACTGACGTGGGTGGCCGAGTGCCGCGTGCCCTGGGAGGCACCCGGCGCGACCCGCCTTGCCATGGCCCAATGGATGATTGATAACGGTTCCGACGTGCACCAGGGAGGCGATGGCCCGCTGATGCGCGCTGCCCTGGTGAATCACCGGATTCCCATGATGGAACTGCTGGTGCGCAACGGAGCCGATGTCAATGCAGAGTGGAGCGGGCGATATCCCATCCTCTTCGCACCATGCGAAACAGTGGAACCGCTGGCGCTGAAGTGGCTGCTCGACCATGGGGCCGATCCGCACCTGCCGGAGCGCCGCGGACACGACTCGCCATTGGATTACGTGATTGGGACTTACTCGCGCTCTCCGCAATTGAGCCAATGCATCGACTTGCTGGTGGCGGCCGGATGTTCGACGCGGCGGAAAGTTCCCGTCTTGCTCGATCTGTTGCGCGACAGACTCGACTTGCTCGCCCGCCATCTAGACGCCGATCCCACGCTTGTGGAAAGGCGTTTTCCGGAATTCGACTTTGGCTCGAGTGGCTCTCGCAGGCTCCAACTGATTGGGGGAACCCTCCTGCATCTCGCCGCGGAGTACGGCAATGTGGATGCGGCTCGCCTCCTGCTCGATAGGGGCGCCAATGTGAATGCGCGAGCGGATTCGGACAGCGAAGGCGTGGGCGGCCAGACGCCAATCTTCCACGCTGCCAGCCAGTTTTTTGAGCTTGGTCTGCCAATGGTGCGGTTTCTCGTTGAGTGTGGCGCAGACTTGGACGTTCAAGCCAAATTGCCCGGCCACTACGAGCGGCCTGAGGAGTTTGTTGAGTGCACGCCTCTTGTATATGCACGCCTCTTCCCTGGAAATGAGAATGCGACAGTAGAGTATTTGCGCGCAGCGGGAGCACCAGAGTAGGGAGGGTCCTGTCCGGCCTAGCGCACGTTGCCGGCAAGCCTGTACACTGCTTCGGCAAACGTCTTCAGGCGCTGCTCGCTCTCTCCGGATTCGCGAAAATCGGACCGGCAGGAAAGCGCCTGCCGCGAGCCGGCAAGATCTTATTTTGCCGCTTGACAAACTATGTAGTAAACCCATTTACTTAGGGGCGAACGTCCTACTGTATTGCGGGCGCAGCCTCACTCTCAGGTGACTCATGTTCGGACTGGTCCCAAACATCTCTGCCGCCGTTGCGCCTTCATTGAACGCGTTGGCGATCGCCCTCAGCGTGCCCTCGCTGGCGCATCTCAGCACCCTCGACATTGCCGTCATCGCCATTTATTTCGTCATGGTGATCTGGATCGGCTTCTACCTGAAGGGCCAGGCCAACACCAGCGAAGAGTTCTTCATGGCCGGCCGCGAAATGACGGCATGGATCGCCGGGCTGAGCTTCGTCTCCGCCAACCTCGGGTCGCTCGAACTCATGGGCTGGGCCGGCTCGGCGTATCAATACGGCATCCTTGCCGCTCATTGGTATTGGGTGGGCGCCATTCCCGCCATGCTGTTCCTCGGCATGGTCATGATGCCGTTCTATTACGTGTGCAAGACGCACTCGGTGCCAGGGTACCTGAAACTTCGCTACGGACAGGGCTCAAGCACTGTGGCGGCCCTCTCGTTCGCCTTCATGACGGTGCTGATGAGCGGCGTGAACATGTTCGCGATGGCCGAAGTGATGAAGATTGTTCTGGGCTGGGATCTGAACTTCTCCATCTTCATCAGTTCCCTGGCCGTTGCCGCTTATGTGGCACTCGGTGGCCTGCGCTCGGCCATCTTCAACGAGGTTCTCCAGTTTGTTCTCATTTGGGGCGGAGCACTCCTCGTCCCCATCCTCGGACTCATCGAAACCGGCGGCTGGAGCGGCTTCAAGGCGCGGTTGGCCCACAACATTTCCACCGGAGTGACAGCTCCCGGCGATTACACCCACATGTGGCGCAGCATGGGACACTTCGCCGATAACCCCATGGGTATTCACTGGACCGGCATCCTCTTGGGCCTGGGATTCGCGATCAGCTTCGGCTACTGGACTACGGATTTTCTTGTTGTCCAGCGCGTGCTTGCCGCCAACTCGTTGCGTTCAGCCAGATTGGCGCCGGTGATCGGCTCGTTCTTCAAGATGGCTGTTCCCTTCATCGTCATTCTTCCCGGTCTGCTCGGCCTCGTCGTCCTGACAAACGGCGACGGCAGTCTCATGCATCTGGTCGGCGAAAACGTAGTCGCCGCGCACCCAGGTGGAGGACTGCACAGTTATAACGAAGTGCTGCCGTTGATGATGGTTCGCTACCTGGGGCCCGGGTTGCTCGGCCTGGGCATC
>JANXQR010000002.1 GCA_025353435.1 Acidobacteriota bacterium
CCACGCTGATGGCGACGTCCGCGATCTTCCTGGTGCAGGGGTGGACGGCTCCGGCATTTGGGGCACTCGCGATTACGATTGGCGGCGTAGTGTGCATTGCGGCGTCGAACTCGGGTGATACTTCACAGGATTTGAAGACCGGTTACCTGGTTGGCTCGACGCCGTGGAAGCAGCAGGTTGCGCTGATGATTGGGGTTGTGGTGTCAACCATTGCCATTGGTTTCACGCTGAACGTGATGAATGACGGCCTGCAGCAGTTTCGCGTGGCCTCGCAGCCGTGGAATCTGAACGCTCCGCACTCCGGTGTTGCGGTGCAGAACGATACTGCGCGCATGCCTGAAAAGTTTCCTGTAATTGGCGTAGACAAGACTACGACCGAACACCACAAGGGTGAGTATGTTGTGCTCAATGCGGTTGGGTCATCTGAGCTGGCGGATGGAAAGTATCTTTACTCGCCGGCGAGCGGAAAGATTGAAGTGCAGTGGATCCAGGGCATCGGCAGCGAAAAGGCGGCGGCGCCCCAGGCGCGCTTGATGGCCACGGTGATCAGCGGCATTTTGAGCCGCAAGCTGCCGTGGGGACTGGTGATGATGGGCGTGTTCCTGGTGATTGGGGTGGAGCTGCTTGGTATCCGCTCACTTTCGTTCGCGGTGGGGGCGTATCTTTCGATCGGCACCACGCTCGCCATTTTCTGTGGCGGGGTGGTGCGATGGTTGGTGGAGCAGGCTGCGGCTCGCTCTGGTGGAGAAGCAGACGAAGCGGGGAGCGAGATTTCGCCGGGCTCGCTGTACGCTTCTGGATTGATTGCCGCGGGCGGCATTGTCGGCCTGCTGGGCGTAGCACTCAAGGGCTATGAGACCACGGTCGGCAAGGGCGACATCCTTAATTTCCCGCACACGTTTCTCGATAACACCGGCGTGTCGGTGGTGGCGTTCATGCTGCTGGCTTACTCGCTGTATTACTTTGCGCGGAAGCCGCTGAAGAAGTAAGCGCGAGCGCTGGAGCTTCTAGAACAGAAGCTTCAGCGCGAACTGCAGTTGCCGTGATGCGGTGGAGGTTGCGGTCAACACGCCGGCCGTAGGTGAAAGCGCAGCGGCAGCAGTTGGATTGACCGGCGTGGGGCCTGCGCTGAATACCACTGCATTGGGCGTGGTGAAGTTGGTGTGGTTGAGCACGTTGAAGTACTCGACGCGAAACTGCGCGCGTAGGGTCTCGTAGACCGTGGCGTTTTTCACCAGAGATAGGTCAACATTCGACAAGCCGGGACCGGTCAACGAATCGCGTCCCGCATTGCCGAATGTGCCCGCGCTGGGTGCCGAGAATGCCGTCGGGTTGAACCATTGCTCAGGGGTTCTGGAATAGAGCTTTCCGTTGAAGTTGGGATTCAATTGGGGGCGCGCCGGGTTGCGCGTATCGCCATTTCCGGTGGGGTTGTAGCCGAGTTGTGGAGAAAATGGGAAGCCGGACTGAATCGTCGCGATACCGCTGAGGCTCCAGCCGCCGACAATCTGATCAGTCAGCGTTGACGCATTCGCAAAGCCGCGGTGTCCGCGACCTACGGGCAATTCCCACGTGCCGCTGATGGCCCCGGCATGTTCCACGTTCGTCGCAGCGCGGCCGTAGTCCACCTTGGGATTGCTCGGGAATGAGACGAAAGCGGGCGTGTTGGCGGAGACGCTGGTATTCCAGGCCGAACCGTCATCAAGATTCTTCGACCACGTGTAGACTCCGCGCAATTGAAGGCCGTTCGCGTACTGGCGTCGCACGTCCACTTCAAGTCCGTGGTAATTGCCCGAGCCTTCAGAGACCCAGGAGGTTGAGTTGGCAAGTTTCGGATTGGCAAGAGGTGGGTTGGCCTTGGGCGTAAAGGGATAGTAGATGGTTCCCGAAGGAAGATTCTCAGCGGCGCACCCTGGGTCGGCGGGGCAGACCACGAAAGCCGGAGTGTTCAGATCTTCAGAAAGAATCTGGTGATAGCCGTGCGACCCAATGTAGCCGAGCGTGAGCGTGGTGCGAGGCGCAATCTCCTGCTCAATCTTCAAATTCCACGAGAGCACGGTTGGCGTTTGGATGTCGCGTTGCACGTTGCTCGGAGACACTTTTCCGCCTGTAGCGGAAGCAATGGACAGTGACGGCAGTTTGCTCACGGTGGTGTTGCTGTAAGAGAGCGTGGTGTTGTACGGTGCCGTCTGATCGAGGCGGTAGTCGAGCGTATCGAGCAGAGCACGATGCATGCCGAAACCACCCTTTACGACGGTCTTGCCTTTTCCGAGGACATCGTAAGCAAAGCCGACGCGGGGCTCAGGAAGGAACTTGGCGCGATTGTCAGCGAGAGCCGAGTGACCCACTGTCGGTGTGCTGTTGATGACACCGCTTGTGAAGTCGTAGTTGGAAGCGTGGTCGTGGGCTTCATTCCAGCCATCGGAGGATTCAAAGCGGAATCCGCCGCGCAACTCCAATTCCGGCGTCACCTTCCAGGCATCCTCGACGAAGCCGGCACTGAAGAGCGAGCGCCAGCCCAATTCAGTTGACGCGGGAACAATGGTGTACTTCGAAACTGTACCGGCTTCGAAGGCTGCCAAGGTTGAGAACGAGGCCTGCCCAAATTGATTCTGGGCGAGGAAATCATTCGACTGCAGTTTTTGAAACCATGCCCCGGCCTCTACCTGGTGCTTTCCACGGGTCCAATAAACGTGGTCGTCAAAGGTGTAGAGATTGCGGGCGGTGGTGTTGTTGCTGCCGGTATTCGCGCCGGCCAGAGTAATCTGCGACGCGCCATTCGATGCTGTGCTGCCGGAGATGACAATCGCGCCGACGGGGCCGACCGGGGTCCAGCCGAGCACGGAGCCGCTTACCAGGCTGTTGAAGTAGAAGGCGGCACGGGAGTAGCCCACGCGCACGGTGTTCAGAAAGTTGGGAGAAAATACGTGCTGTTCCTGCGCGCTCAGGACTTGCTCGCGCAGGCGCTCGTAGATTGATGAGTAGGGGTTAGCGGTGGGCGAGGTTGCGTCGCTATCGTCGATCGTATAGACGCCGAAAAGCAGATCGTTAGCGGAGAGATTGTTGTCAATGCGCGCGGTTCCAAAGTCTTCGCGCACGCGCTGCGTTGGGCTGGAGAAGGCTTCGGCTACTCCGCTCCCCAACTCCTTGGTGCCGATGGGCCACAATGCAAGCAGCGGTTGGACACTGGCCACCGTTGCCGCGCGCGCCGCCGCATCAGGAACAAACGTCACATCGCTCAATCCGAGGCGCTGGCGGTAGCCCTCGTAGTTGGCGAATCCGAACAGCTTGTCGTGGCGAATCGGGCCTCCGAGGGCCGCTCCGAAATCGTTGCGTTGAAACCCCGGAATCTGCGCCTGATCAAAGTAGTTGCGTGCGTCCAATGCACTGTTGCGAATGAATTCATACACAGAACCGTGAACCTGATTGGTGCCGGAAGCCGTGATGATGGATACCTGCGCGCCTGTCCGTTTGCCGTAGTTGGCGCCATAGGTATCGGACACCACGTTGAACTCACGAACCGCTTCCACGCCAAGCAACTGGCCGCTGGTGCCGCCGGGAGTGACATTGATCAGCGATGCGCCGGTGTACTCAATGCCGTTCAGCAGAAACAGGTTGTCCTGCGGGCGGCGACCGGAGACGGAGAACATATTTCCGACCGACGAATTCGACGTTCCAACACCGCCGGAGCGTTGCGTGGTGTAACTCACAGACGCAGGGTTGAGTTGCAGAAGTTGGTCGAAGCTGCGGCCGTTGAGGGGGAGTTCCTTCACCTGGCGCTCATTCACCAGGCCCTGTATCTGAAGAGTTGACGCGTCAACGCTAACGGGCGTGTCGGCTACAGTGACTTCCTGCGCCACGGTACCGAGAGGAAGGGTGAGATGCAGATGGATGCTTTGGCCGACCGTGACCGCGATGGCGGTGCGCTTCAATGGGGCAAAACCGTCTTTCGTAACGGTGACCGAATAGACGCCAACCGGGATGGATGGTGCAGAAAATGTTCCATCACCCGCGGTGACCAGATGACGCTCGCCACCCGTCTCCTGATTGTGAATGAGGACCGTGGCGCCATCGACGGTGGCATTGCTCTGGTCCACCACATCGCCGGCAATGGTGCCGCCCACAAGTTGGGCATGGACCAGCGGTGACAGGATCAGCGAGGCAACAAAAACGGCGGAAATTCGAATTCGACTGGGGATTGCAAGCGGGTAAATGAGATTAAGCCCAAAGAGGCGCATGACTGGCTCCTGAATAGTTGAGTTTCAATGTGTGTCTGATGTTTGTCGGATGAAAAAAACGGACCGCGGAGGTTCAGCAACAACAGGTGTGTGCGCGCAACTGGGCGCGGAGCGTGTTGGCTGAATGCCGAATAGGATGAGGAAAGATAGTCAACCCTTGGTCCTCAAAATTGCTTGTTGGGTGAGAAAATGCAGGCTTGGAGCCGGCAGCGAATAGTTGCGAAATCTAGCGCGAACAACAACAGACCGTGTGCGCCATGGAGGCACAACAACAGGTCGTCGGCTGGCTGGATGCAATCTTCACATTATGAAATTAGCATATTTCGTCCTGTGAGGCAACGGGGATTGGGGGATTGCTCCATTCTGCGAGCTTGCGCGGCGGTATTCTGAATAGCAATGACGATTGCAACTAGTATTGCCCCCGAGGTTTTAGAGCAACAATTCGGCAGCGACAATTATGCCGGCATCTGTCCTGAGGCCTGGGTGGCCATGGAAGAAGCCAACCGCGGGTTCGCGCCCTCATATGGCGACGACCCATGGACCGAGCGAGCGTCGAACGCATTTCGAGCGCTGTTCGAGACCGACTGCGACGTCTTTTTTGTGTTCAACGGCACCGCGGCCAATTCGCTGGCGCTCGCGTCGCTTTGCCAGTCATATCACGGCGTGATTTGTGCGGACACGTCGCACGTTGAAACGGACGAGTGCGGCGCGCCGGAGTTTTTTTCGAATGGCTCCAAACTCCTCATTGCCAATTCGCAAAATGGCAAGATGACGCCGGGCTCGATTCACG
>JANXQR010000019.1 GCA_025353435.1 Acidobacteriota bacterium
CAGAGGACGTAGCAGGAGATAGGCAAACGAATAACCGACCGTCCATGCGCGGGTTGTGAATAGAATCCAATGCCAAGAATAAAGCTACCGATCCAGCCAAACACCTGAGCGTGCCCGTGTCCTTCCATCCATGCAGCCGGCAATGTGCCGAGACCGTGATGGGCACTGATCGCCATCAGATTGGAGAATCCCAACAGAGTCCCAGGCAAAGCCATAAAGAAAAGTCCGGCCAATATCCACGCGCGGAGCATCAGGCTCTTCTGCCGTTCGCGTGCGATGATTCCCGCGGGCTCATTGATTGTGGCGCTGGAGGCAGATTGTTCGAACAACAGAAGCGTAGCCATAACTAACTCCTCACCTTGAATTCTTCTTCCAGTTGATTGGCTCGGGGAAACAAAACGTCGTTCTCGAGATGGACGTGTGGCGGAAAGTAAGTGTCAGATTCGCAGCCCGAAGTGATTTGCGAAGCGCATGAACTCGGCCACAATGTCGTCGGCGGATTCATTTTCTTCTTCCATCATCAAGATGGCAGACTCTTTCGACCGAAAGATCGGCCTGCACGCACAGGTCAATGCCGAGTCGATGAAAGACTTTGGCTGAGAACGTATCCTGCGTTACGATTTTGCGGATGGACTGGATTGAGGTTGGCATAAGCACTCTCCACCTGCAACCGTAGTCATCTACGAAGAGCAGAGCAGTAACTTATGTCACTCGGAGTCAGAAAGTACTAAGAAGTCGTCTCTAGCAGAGCCTTGAGACCGCCAAGGTCTTTTACTACGATCTGTCGCGCGTCAACGTCCAGGAGTCCTTCGGCCTGCATGCGCATAAGATTGCGAGAGACCAACTCGCGCACCGTTCCGAGCTGATTGGCAAGCTCCTGATGGCTCGCCGGAAGCTGAAACTCGATTCCACGACCCGTCTTCTTGCCTTCGCTATCAGCAAGTTTGAGCAATGCCGAAATCAACCGCTGACGAATGGTCGTGAACGATAGCTCCTCAATGATCCCTACCAAGCGCCGCAGCCGCGCGCCCACTACCTGGAGCACTTTGAGCGCAACTTCAGGATGCTCCATGCAGTATGCCTGAAAATCGCGTCGCGAGATAAACGCAATTTCTGCGTCGTCAATCGCCACGGCGGAAGCTGGAAATGGGCCGCCATCGAAGACGGGCAATTCCGCGACAGACTCGCCCGGAACATTCACCGCCAAAACCTGTTCGCGGCCGCCCACAGATGTCTTGAAGATGCGAACTTTGCCTTGAGCAATGATGTGAAGGCCGCTGCAAGGCTCGCCTTCTGAGAACAGCAACTCTCCTGCACTGAATAGCTTGCGAACTGTTCGCGCGGCCAGCGTTTTCAACTCTGTCGGCGTGAGGCTCGACAAGAGTGCGGTTTTTCCGAGGGCAGTAGCGAGATCAGTGCGTTCAGCGGTCACTCGGGAATTCTAGCAGCCTGGGACTTTGGTCACTGCATCAAACAGGCGCGCGGCTGTCTTATAAGTTCATGAACCCGCAAATCAACACCATCGACTTCAACGAACGCCCATTCATCGCCATCTGGGAAGTGACCCAGGCATGCGACCTGGCATGTGTACATTGCCGCGCTTCTGCTCAACCGGACCGGAATCCCTTGGAGCTGAGCACGGATGAGGGTAAACATCTGATCGACCAGATCGCGGCCTTGAAGGTTCCAGTCTTTGTGTTGACGGGAGGCGACCCGATTAAGCGGCCTGATCTTTTTGAACTAATCGGCCATGCCCGCTTTGTAGGAGTCAGGGTTTCGTTGACACCGAGCGCCACCCCTTTGCTCACGAAGGATATTGTTATCAGGCTCAATCAGGCTGGGCTTGCCCGGCTTGCGGTGAGCATGGATGGCGCAAGTGCCGAAACCCACGACGCATTCCGCGGGATGAGTGGATCCTTCGCGCGAACTCTGGACGCCGTTCGATGGGCAAACGAGATTGGCCTTCCTGTGCAAATTAACACCACGTTCAGCCGCAGGAATATTGCTGAGATCGATGAGATTGTCGCGTTGATGGAGAAGTTAAAGATCACTCTGTGGAGTGTCTTCTTCCTTGTCCCCACGGGGCGTGGAAAGCTGAACGATTTACTGACTGCGGACGAGTTCGAATCGGTTTTCGCAAAGGTTTACAGCCTATCCAAGACCGCAAGCTTCGACATCAAGACGACTGAGGCGCAGCACTATCGGCGCTATGTCTTGCAGCAGAAAGTCGCCGAGCGAAAGTCGGGACTGCATTCCGGTAGCGTGCATGAGAGGTCCGTCGACGCCATTGGGCGCGCACCGCGCGGTCTCAATGACGGCAAAGGATTCGTCTTCATCTCGCACAAAGGCGAAGTCTTCCCGAGCGGCTTTCTTCCCCTTTCAGCCGGCAACATTCGTGAACAGGAATTGGCCACGATCTATCGCGACTCGCCATTGTTCCGCGACTTGCGAGACACATCGAAGCTTGAAGGAAAGTGCGGCTCATGCGAGTTCAAAGAAATCTGCGGAGGATCACGAGCTCGCGCACATGCTCTAACCGGCAATCCGCACGCGGAAGAGCCGTGCTGCTCTTATGTTCCGAAGGGCTATGTGCAACCAGCACAGCAGTTCAAAACAGCAACGACACTTCATGTCCTCCAGGGCGCGTGAGACTGGAATCCCCATCGAATGGACGACAACTACAGGAACGGAAGAAATTGAGGGGCAGCCAACGGCGATTCAGATTGGTACCGTTGTTTTTATCCTCATATCGAGTTGACCTTCAAGTGAGAGCTCGCGTCCGCGATCCTGAAATACAAGTGCCGGGCGATTGTGCACATCGCCCGGACCCGAGAGCGGTCATGCAAGCATTGCGGCGAGGTCTTCTTCCGCTGTGCCGATTGCCATAAGATTGAATTTTTCGTGGAGCAGACTGAGCACTCCAGACGAGAGAAAAGCCGGGAGCGTCGGCCCAATACGAATATTGCGAACACCCAGGTGAAGAAGCGTAAGCAGTACGGCCACCGCCTTCTGTTCATACCAGGAGAGGACGAGCGAGAGAGGCAGATCATTCACACCGCATTCGAAGGCCTTTGCGAGCGCAAGCGCAATTTGCAACGCGGAGTAAGTGTCGTTGCATTGTCCGATATCGAGCAGGCGCGGCAGGCCGTCAATCTCTCCAAAGTCGAGTTTGTTGAACCGGAACTTTCCGCAGGCCAGGGTGAGGATAAGGCAATCAGCTGGAATGGATTCGGCCAGTTCCGTGTAGTAGCTTCGACCTGAGCGAGCTCCATCGCAGCCTCCAATCAGGAAGAAATGGCGGATGGCGCCGGCCTTTACCGCGTCAATCACTTTGCCGGCGACACTGAGGACCGCGTTGTGACCGAAGCCCACAGTAATCTCTTCGTGGGAGCCGTCTACAAAGTAGCCGGGTGCTTCAAGCGCGGCGGCAATTACGGGGCTGAAGTCCTGGTCAGCTATGTGCAACACACCTGGCCAGGCGACCGCGCCCGAGGTGAAAATGCGTTCCCTGTATCTGACTTCAGGCTGCTGAATACAATTGGAAGTCATTAGGATTGCGCCGGGGAATTCCGCGAACTCATCAGCCTGATCTGCCCATGCACCGCCATAGTTTCCTGCGAGATGCTCGTAAGCCTTCAGCTTTGGGTATCCATGCGCCGGCAGCATTTCGCCATGCGTATAGATTTGGATACCAAGCCCCTTCGTCTGTTCGAGGAGCGCATGGAGATCATGCAGATCGTGGCCAGATACCAGGATCGCCTTGCCTTTTCTGGCATGGAGCCTGACCTTGGAAGGCACAGGATGGCCAAACGTCTCAGTGTGGGCCTTGTCCAGAATCTCCATTACGTGATAGTTCAGTTCGCCGACTGCCAGCGCGCTGGCGAGAAGTTCGTCAGCAGTGGGCGCGGGCTTCGTGAGGAAGTCGAGAAGCTCGTGAATCTTTGCAAACGAAACAGGATCCCCAGCGCCCAATGCCAGTGCATGAGCGGCGTAAGCGGCGACACCTTTGAGGCCGTAGAGAACCAGCTCCTTCAGGTTCGAGACCTCTTTGCCCTCGGTGAGGAACCGAGCCGGCAACAAAGTCTGCTGACCTTGAGTGAGTAGACCTGTCAACGACGCAGCTGGAATCCACGCGGCAGGCCCACCGAGGTAGCCCGGAGCGATCCCCGACATCACGCTGGCACGCTCGTACATGTCGCGAGCTGCATCGCGGGTCGTAACAGCCTCATGAATCAATCCAACCAAACGGTCTGGATCGAAGTTCACGTTCGTCATCGTTGAGAAAATGGCGTGGATCGTGAAGGCGTCGATTTCCGGATCGGACGCGCCGAGCTGCCCCGCACGATGCGCATACATCGAGACGCCCGTGACCACGTGGATCAGGAGATCTTGTAGTGTCGCTGTTGTCTCATCTTTGCCGCAGACGCCGAGTGTCTGGCAGCCTTCACCTTTTGAGGTTTGCTCGCACTGGTAACAGAACATCGAATGCACCTTCTCCGTCTAAATTGGCTTGCAAGCCAAGGCTAGGCCGGCAACGCAGAAGAGGCAGCGACCTAAGTCACCGCTCCCGGTGTGAATCATTTCTCATTTATATGGGTCTCTGAGTGACCAAAGTCGCTGTGGAGGAAACGGCGACCTCTATAAGGTGTGGTTCAAGGAGATCGATATGACCGCCACCATGCAGACCGTTCGCGATATCGCACTTGAACAGCCGTCTTCAATACGTGTGTTTGAACAATTCGGAATCGACTATTGTTGCGGGGGTCGCAGGCCACTCGCCGAGGCGTGCGTTGCCGGAAGCCTGGAAGTTGACAAGGTTATCGCAGCATTGGATGCCGCTGCAAAGACACCCAATCCCGACGTCGAGAACTGGAGGGAGAAATCGTTAGAGAGCTTGAGCTCACACATCGTGGCCACACACCATACATACGTGAAACGAGAATTGCCGAGGTTGGCCCTGCTTGCTGAGAAGGTCGTTAATCGTCACGGCTCGACGATGGCGGAGCTGCCGGTAATTGCGGCAACGCTCGCCCAACTGGATGAAGAACTCACTCAACATCTGGTGAAGGAAGAGGATGTCCTGTTTCCATATGTGGCTAGCCTGGAGCAATCCCTATCCCTAGGGACAGGCAAACCACACAGTTGTTTCGGCACGGTTGCCAATCCCATCGCGATGATGACGCGGGAGCACGATGTTGCCGGCACACTAATGGCGGAAATTCATCGCCTGAGCGGGAACTTCACGACTCCAGAAAACGCCTGCCCCACTTTTCATGCGTTCTACGACGGGTTGAGAGAATTCGAGGAAGACCTGCACCAACACATTCATCTCGAAAACAACATCCTGTTTCCACGCGCCATCGAGTTGGAGGCATCTGCCGGCTGAGCGCAGAGCTGGGCATGAGGAACGCTGCTCGAATATCAGGTTCAAATGCGGGTGTTAGATAGAGTTGCCTATTGCAGCGTGTAAGTCGTAACCTTGCGCACCTCGGGCTGATGCGAGTCGAGCGTGAATAAGTTTCCGACGACGATCCTCCCATCAGACTTCTTGCTGCCAATATCTTCTCGTCCCCGACTCGCACGCTCCAGATCACCCCGGATGAGCACGAGTCTTACGATGTTTAGCTTGAATTTGTTTGCTCGCCGTAAACGGAATTCAGCAACCCGTCAGCCACAGACCACATGCCAAAACACAAGCCTCACGCGAGACGGATTGCAAGGCAAACGGCGCCGTCGGCTGCGTCTCACCAAGAGGAAGCATCGTTCCTTCAATCTCGTCAACCCCTTGCAAAGGAAGGGCTAAGAATAGCCTCAGAGAATTATCTCGGAACTCGCGCTTAAATTTTCGATTCTAAGTGGTGGCCAGAGACGGGATTGAACCGCCGACGCCGGCCTTTTCAGGGCCGCCTAGCAAGCTAACGAAGTGGTCTGGAATCAGCGGATAACATTGAGACAAATAGTCTTGTGGCCATCTCCATTTAGGAAGGTTTAGGACCATTTGGGATGGTTTCGACCGTACGATGGTCGTGTATTGGTAGTGCGCATAGAGGCTACGACCTGCGGACTGTGCGTCTTAAGGTTTGCAGCGCCGCTCTTAATTGATAATGCAGGAGTGCAAACGAGCTTAGTTCCGCGAAGATCCTGGCTTTCATTCAGCCTGTTGATTCTCCTTGCATCGTCACTGCACGCGCAGCAGTCTCCACTCGCCGACGCGCTGCTGCGGGCGCTAAACGGAAAGCAGGCCTCGGGCGTAGTGGTGGACCAGGCGACAGGTGCGGTACTGGCTCAGGCGGGTAAGCAACGGTCAGTTCTGCTGGGCTCTGCTATCAAACCTCTGCTTCTGGAGTATGCGCTTGAGCATGGGGTTGTGCGTGAGGACACGGAGGTCTACTGCCGGCGCAACCTAAACATTGCCGGTCATGCATTGCCCTGCACGCACCCGGCTGACCAACCCGTCTTCACGGCTGAACGCGCCTTGGCCGAGTCGTGTAATACCTGGTTCGCAGAGATGGGGAGACGGTTCTCAGGGGAGGAGCTCGAGGCCGCGTTGCGACAGTTGGAGCTAAATCACAAATCGATGATCGAGGGTAGTTTGGAAGTGCGACAACTCGCCGTTCTCGGACTGCGGGGGGTCACTGCATCTCCTTTGCAGCTCGCCCGCGCCTACCGCGAGTTGCTTGCACGCGCACCCACTAATGGGGTGGTGCAGCGGGGACTGAGGGGCTCGGTGAGTTATGGAATGGCTCGCCCAGCAGCGGTCTCGGGAATAGCCATCATAGGAAAGACAGGTACTGTGAGCGATCCGGGCGAAGCCTGGACGCACGGCTGGTTTGCCGGAGCAATTCCCAACCGGCTGGTAATCGTCGTCTATGTGCCGCATGGCGATGGAGGCACTGCGGCCGAATTGGCGCGAAAATTTCTCGTGAACATCGGCCCCGAAAAGGTAGTTCGGTGAACAGCGCCCGGGCCCTGCTGTTCGGTGTGACTTTGCTCGTCGCTGGGCCCTCATCGCTCGCGGCTTCCGAACCGGAAACCGGAGGTCGGGATGTCTCCGTTGTACTGTTTTCTGTGCGGACAGTCCGCTCGTTGACGATGACTCCGGTTGGCGCGAATGCCTGGATCGCCTCGTGCCCGCGGTGCCTCCATAAGAAGCTAACGCAGCCTCTGCACCTGGCCGGACCAGCCGAGATCTTTGCCGGGGGCATGCTGCGTGTGGTTGACGACGGGAGCGGCGAGACGCAGACTGCGGCCGGCCTTTGGCACGTGCGCGCCAGCAGGCCTGGCGTGGAACTGCACGTGGTGCTGACGTTGCCCAGCGAACGGTACGTCGCGGCGGTGGTCAATGCCGAGGCGGCTCCGAATGAGCCGCGACAATCGTTGCAGGCATTGGCCATTGTGGCGAGAACGTATGCGCTCAATGGCATTCACTTTACCCCGCAACCTGGCGGATTGGCCGCGGACCTTTGTGACAGCACACAGTGCCAGGCCATGCGGCTAGGGCCTGTGTCGCCTGCCGTGGAGCAGGCAGTGCAGGCGACAGCCGGTGAGACGCTCTGGTTTGGTGCCCGTCGCGCGCAGGCTTTCTTCAGCCAGAACTGTGGCGGACTTACTGAAGATGGGGGAGCGGTGTGGCCGAACCCGCATAGCCTTCCCTATCTGCAGAGTCATCGTGATCCTTACTGTCTGCGACGCGATACCGCTGCCTGGCATGCTGAGATTCCATTGGCAGACTTTGTGGTGATCGCCCAAAACGAGGGTTGGCGCATTCCCGACAAGATCGTGGCGGCGCGTGTCGGCAAACGAAGCCCGTCCCACCGAGCACTCCGGATCGTCTTTACCAGCGACGAAGGCACGGAGTCGTTGATTGCGGCAAGTTCGCTGCGCTTTGGAGTCGGTCGTGCACTAGGTTGGAACCGCCTGCGCAGCGACGCCTACGAGCTCGGGTTGCGCAATGGAACTTTGGTTTTTGACGGCCATGGTCATGGACACGGGGTGGGGCTTTGCCAGTCGGGAGCGACCGAGATGGCCTCCGAGGGCAGCGACGCCATGGCTATCTTGTCGTTCTACTTTCCAGGCACTCGAGTACGTATTACGCCGCACGATGAAGGCTGGCACGAGACGGTTTCTGGCTCCATCACACTGCGATCTGCCGGTCTTGGGTCTGCCGATCGCGAGGCGGCCCTTGAGACCTTGATTCAGCGGACATGGGAAGATGCGCAGAAGCGATTTCCGCCGCACGAGGTCACGGCGCCGCGGATCATTCTTGCGCCGACTACTGAGCTGTTTCGCCAAATGACCGCGCAGCCAGGATGGGCACTTGCGAGCACCCGCGACAACACCATCGTGGTGCAGCCAGAGTCTGTGCTGCGAAACCCCGGGCGGAGCGTATTCGCTACCTTGCTGCACGAGATGCTGCATGTCCTGGTCGAAGGCGAGGCAAGCGAACGCGCTCCGCTATGGCTAAGAGAGGGACTGGTTGAGGTGCTGGCTGAGGATGCCGATGGAAAGCAGTCGTCCTTGTCAACGGATGAGATCGAGAGGGCTCTCACGTCCGCAGATTCGTGGGCTGCCAGCGAACGAGCGCATCGGGCGGCAGCAGCCCGGGTAAGAGCCTTGATTGCGCGCTATGGCGTTTCGACGGTCCGCGGCTGGCTGTCGTCTGGCCTGCCTTCTGGCGTTGCATAGCCGGCATCTGCTTGCCGGATGCACACCGCCAAGGTAGCCAGGAGCCAACACGCGCCGATCCCGTCGAATAGCGCGGCAACGGTCAGGCGGAGGCCGAGACTGAACATTTCCTCCCAGAGCCCATGGAGCGGCATCCAGGCCATCAGCGCGCCTGTAATGAGCGTCGCAACGATGGTGCCAACGAGCAGCGTGAGCCAGAAGGATCGGGAACGCATTGCGACGAGAGTCGCTCGAAGAGGATGTCCGCTGGACACTAATGGAACGATGATGGATGCCAACAGGCCCGCCCCAAGCCACTTGATTGCGCTCCACATCCATCCGAGCCAGAGCAGGATGTGCTCGAAGGTGATCAGATGCCGAAGCTGGTGCGGAGCTTTTGAGTTTAGATAGCCCGCGCGCATTGGATCATTGGTGCTTACGTGCGCAAGCCAGGCGCTCCAGGCGAACCAGAGCGCAACGCCCAAAAGCAACAACAGTGTGCCGCGGACGAATTTACCCAGTGTGAGTGGGCGGCCGGCAAGACCGAGGATCAGGCGGCTCTCCCCCAGACCCGCGGCGGCCAAAATAATCATGGCCAGCAGGCCTGAGCCAGCCACTTCCAGGATGCTCGCATCCGGCAGCCGGAGCCATAGCATGAAAAACAGGAAGAGTCCCGTCACAAGTCCGAGTTGGGCGAGGACAAGGCGAACACTGAGCAGCGCCAGGGCGTCACGCCAGATTGGAGGAGGTTTCATCGTCATTGTGGACCTCCTGCCTGCGGTGTGGTTTGCGGGACACGCAGTGGAAGGCTGTCGCTCGTTGCCTGCACTCCGTGCTGGTACATGGGCTGCACACGCGCGGGGCTGATCTGGAAGGTGCCGGGATTCACCACGCGAACCATGTAGAAGATCTCCTGTCGGCCGGTAAAGTCGCTGGCGAAGAACGCGGCATGATCGTCGTGGAACTCTCGCCGCGTGAACCAGTCGTACCATCCTCCGGGCCGCTGATCGATTGGGTAGCTGGCTTCATTCTGGATGAACTCGACGCCCGCCGGGATCGGATCTTCGAGCAGCAGGTAGCGCATGGGCGT
>JANXQR010000042.1 GCA_025353435.1 Acidobacteriota bacterium
TGCCGAAGTTGATGCTTCCCGCTGCTCCGTAGAACTCATCCGACTTCGATCGTACCCACGTTTTCAGCGCCAACTTCCAGGTCGCCGTTCCCAACGCCGCGCGCGCTCATTCGCTCGAGTCCTACGTCACCAACGACTGGACGTTCAGTGGCATCGGCATCCTGCAAAGTGGTCAACCGTACTCGCTCTATGAGTTCTACGGAGCAGCGGGAAGCATCAACTTCGGCAACTATCCAACCCTCATGAACCCCATCCTCGGCATCAAGGATCCCAAGCATCCCAAATCCGCCCTCACCGGCAACAAGGGTGCGACCCGCAATTCCGGTGGCGACTACTACCCCGCCATTGACCCCAGCCAGATCGCCATCAGCTACGTTCAGCCTGGCCAGATGGGCGTGCCGATCTCTACTGGCACCGATCCCCAGGACATCTACGAAACGAATTGGAATGTCGGGCAGCGCAACATCTTCCGCCAGTCTCCGCAGAAACGCCTCGACTTCTCCATACAAAAAGCCTTCCGCCCCACCGAGAAACTGGCAGTCAAGTTCGACTTCAACATCTTCAACCTCACCAACACCACCAGCCTTGACGTACCCCAGGACCAGGCCCAGATCCGCCAAAACTACGCCTGCTCCAATACCGCGATCCAGGCCTCTCCAGACGCCTACCTCAACTGCACGCCGGGCTCCTACTACATCAACTACGCACAGATTGTCACCAGCCCCGATCCCACCGACCAGCAGTCAGCCCTGCACAACCTTGACCAGATCCCCCAAACCAACGGCACCGGCAAGGCAACAAAGCTTCCCCTGGAAGTCCCTGAGAATCTCGTCAACCTGGGGTCCTGCAGCGCGCCGTACTTTGTTGCCGGCACCAGCAAATGCCCCAATAACGCGGCAAACTTCGGCTCGGCCACCGGCTCCATCGGCGGAAACCGCGCCGTCACCATGGGCCTGCACATTACGTTCTGAAAATCAAGGGCGGCTTTCCCGGGTATGGACCCGTCTGCACCTCCCACGGTGCGGCTGGGTCCCACCCACAACCTTTTCCACATTCCAAGTGTCTGAAGTGGTTCAATTTATCCTTTTTTACTAATGCAACAAGAAAACTTGACGATATGAATACCAGAATTGCTTACAAGCAATCTTTTTAGGAAATCACCAGAAATTGCTCATTTACTTAGTTGATTCCCCCCGAAGGACCGCGTTACAGTTCGGAGTAACCGTTACTCAACGCGATCACAGATTTCACGGTTCCAAGCAGAGGTATCCACGTGAACTGCCCGAAGTGTCACTCAGAAGCAGTCGCATCCATCCCGGCAGAGATTCGTCTCTATCGCAACTCGCCCCGCACCCTTAGCCATCCGCCCCTGACGCCGTCGCCCGACATCAGCGTCTGTCTCGACTGCGGCTGGTCTGAATTCTCCATCCCTGGTTCTTGGCTCTCCGC
>JANXQR010000445.1 GCA_025353435.1 Acidobacteriota bacterium
GGAGCGAGGCCGACTTCGACGCGGGTGCAAAAAACCACGTCCCCACCAACGTCCCTTATGTTCGCTACTTTCTCGCACGCCTCTACCAATTCCAGTTCTACAAGGCCATGTGCGACGCCAGCGGCTACAAAGGCCCACTCAACCGCTGCAGCTTCTACGGATCGAAGGCCGCAGGCGACAAGCTGAATCACATGCTCGAGGCGGGCCAATCCAGGCCCTGGCAGCAAACGCTCAAGGCGATGACCGGCACCGATCATCTCGATGCGCAGCCCTTGCTCGATTACTTCGCTCCGTTGTACGCCTGGCTCAAGGAGCAGAATCGCGCCGTCAATTAATGTTGTGGAGCTGTTGAGAGGCCGGCGTACCTTGCCTGTCTCTTTCAGCCGATTTTTGCGCGAGCCCCGCGCCAGTAGAGGATCAGTCCAAGCAAGACCGATGCAACCGTTCCTACAACAAGCTTCATCTCGAAACCGAACTTATCGGTCGAGTCTCCCGGCGGCACCAGCGACACCAGGATCCCCAGCAGTATCACCAGAAATCCCAGCCCCGCGCAAACCCACACGCCCACCTTCCCGCCAGGGACAAGCACCGCGTGCTCGTTCTCGCTGCGATCCCGCCGCCCCGCCAGCTTGATCGCCGCCGCAAACATGTAGAGAAACGGAATGAAGTAGAGAATAATGGCGGCGTCAATCAGCAACTGGTAGGCGCCGCGCGTGGTGTCGTTAATCTGGCTTCCCAGCAGAATCGCGCCCGAAGCGATTGCCTGCACCAGGATCGACACATACGGCGTCTTCCACTTCGGATGAATCTTGCCGAACGCCGCCGGCAAATAGCGATCGATGCCCACCACGAACGGCACCCGCGCAATCCCCGCCACCGTGCTCCCCACTCCACCCGCATTGCCCACCGTCACCAGCACCGCCGCCAGCATGCCCAGCGCGCCTACTTTGAGCGCCACCGACCCGATCGTGATGGCATGAAACACCCCGCTTTGCGGGTCAATATCCGAAGCCGGCACCAGCGCCAAAATCGCGAACGTCCCCCCAATGTACATGAGGGCGATGAGCGCTCCTGCGCCGAACACGGCTCTGGGGAGTGTGCGCCGCGGATTGCGGATTTCTTCGCTCATGCAGGAGACCAGCTCTAAGCCGGTGAAAGCAAAGGCTATCTGCGACCAGAAATTGACCGTGTCCCAGTTCCACGTGGGGAGCATGTTTTGCAGTGTGAAATGGGTCGCCGCGCCATTTTTAATCACATAACAGGTGGCAACGGCGGCCAGAATCAACAGCGGGACGTAAGTGCCTACTCCACCAGCGTTTTGCAGCCATTTGCCGATATTCAGGCCGATGATGTTCAGCACCACGGCCACCAGCAGCAAAGCCAGCGAGACGACAAGCAGAAAGGTGCGGTCCTGGGCCAGCGCTGAGCCTCGGCCGCCAATGATATATGCGGACATCGAGGCGCTGGCCAACAAAAGGCCTGGGAAATAGAAGACCGTGTAAATCCAGTAGGTCCAGCCGGCAATGAATCCGTGAAATGGCCCGAACGCCTCGCGCGACCACACGTACAGGCCGCCTTCCTCAGGAAAGCGCGACGATAGCTCGTTGATGACCAGCGCACCCGGCACAAAAAAGAAGACGGCGGCCAGCATCCACAGGCTGATCGACGACGTTCCATTGTGCCCCGCCGCCGCAATCCATCGCGGCCCCAGCACCGTGGCGATGTTGAACAGCAGTACGTCCCAGAACCCCATGGTCTTGCGGAGTTGCGATTTGGAGTTCAACGGTGCCGACGCGGATTGACTCATGCAATCACCTTTCGGGGCCGTGCAGAGACCGCAATGCTCTCGGAATCATACTGGAGAGAGCGGACATCCGCTTTGATCGCAGGTCGTGTGTTTGCCCCCCCTTCGCCCAGCAAGATAGTATTTTCCTATCGCTGGCACGGTGTCGTGCTGGACTGGAAGTCTCGGTCCGGCTACCGAATCCTCCAAATTTCAGCGTTCTTGGCGGTCCCAATCCAATGAAGATTCACGAGTATCAGGCGAAAGAAATCCTGGCCAAATACGGCGTGCCCGTTCCGCGGGGCGAAGTGGCCAACACTCCGGAAGAGGCGGCCGCAGTGGCCCGCAAGCTGTTTGCCGAAGGCGCAAGCGGCGTGGTGGTCAAGGCGCAGATTCACGCCGGAGGCCGCGGCAAAGGCGGCGGCGTTAAGGTTGCGCGCAGCCGCGAGGACGCCGAACTGCACGTCAAAAACATCCTGGGCATGCAGCTCGTCACGCACCAGACCGGTCCTCAGGGCCAGAAGGTGCAGCGCCTGCTGATTGAAGAGACCGCGGCCATCGATCGCGAACTCTACCTCGGCATTGTGCTCGACCGCGCCTCGGGCAAGCTGACCTTTATGGCGTCGCAGGCGGGCGGCATGGAGATCGAGGAAGTCGCCGCCAAGGATCCGACGGCCATTTACAAGGAAGTCATCGATCCCGCCATTGGCTTTGGCGCCTGGCAGGCGCGCAAACTGGCATTTTCGCTTGGACTCAAGCCCACCCAAATCAATCAGGCCGTGGCATTCTTCCAGAGTCTTTACAAGGCCTTCATCGAGACGGACTCGTCGCTGCTCGAAATCAATCCCTTCATCACAACGAAGGATGACAAGCTCTTCGCGCTCGACGCCAAGATCACCTTCGACGACAACGCGCTGTTCCGCCATCCGGAACTGAAGGCTCTCCGCGACACCGCCGAAGAAGATCCGCTTGAAGTGGAAGCCAGCAAATACGCGCTCAACTACATCAAGCTCGACGGCACCATTGCCTGCATGGTCAACGGCGCGGGCCTTGCCATGGCCACCATGGACATCATTCAATATGCCGGCGGCAACCCAGCCAATTTCCTTGACGTGGGCGGCGGCGCAACGCAGGAACAGATTGAGCACGCCTTCGAGATCCTGCTCAGCGACAAGAATGTGAAGGCCATTTTCATCAACATTTTCGGAGGCATCCTTCGTGTTGATCGTCTTGCAACCGGCGTGGTGGCGGCAGCGCAAAAGCTGGATGTCACTGTTCCGATCGTTCTACGTCTCGAAGGAACGAATGTTGAGGAAGGTCGGCAGATTCTTAAGGATTCAGGCCTCAATTTCCAAGTGGGCACAACGATGAAGGATGCAGCGGATCTCGTGGTCAAAGCTGCGGCGGGGGTAAGAACATAATGGCGGTCTTAGTCGACAACAACACTCGTCTCATCGTTCAGGGAATTACCGGCAAAGAGGGAACGTTCCATGCTAAGGGCTGCGCCGAGTATGGTACTAAGGTCGTTGGCGGCGTGACGCCGGGCAAGGGTGGCACTACCCACGAGGGCTGGCCGGTGTTCAACACCGTGGCTGACGCTGTGAAAGAAACCGGTGCCAACGCCACCATGATCTTTGTGCCGCCGCCGTTCGCGGCCGACGCCATTCTCGAAGCCGAGGACGCAGGCATCCCGCTCATCGTCTGCATCACCGAGGGCATTCCCACGCTCGACATGGTGAAGGTTTGGGCAAAGATCAAGAACTCGACGTCGCGCCTCATCGGACCAAACTGCCCCGGTGTGATTTCGCCCGGCATGGCGAAGATCGGCATCATGCCAGGCCGCATTCACAAGCAGGGCAGCGTCGGCATCGTCTCGAAGTCGGGCACGTTGACGTACGAGGCGGTACACCAGCTCACCCAGCGTGGCATCGGGCAGTCCACAGCCATCGGCATCGGTGGTGATCCGATTATCGGCACCACACACATTGATGCGTTGAGGCTGCTCAACGACGACCCCGGAACCGAAGCCATCATCATGATCGGCGAGATCGGCGGAACGGCGGAAGAAGCCGCGGCTGCGTGGGTGAAAGAGAATGTTAAGAAGCCGGTGGTCGGCTTCATCGCCGGACAGACCGCGCCTCCCGGCCGACGCATGGGCCACGCAGGCGCCATCATCTCCGGAGGCGAAGGCACCGCAGCCAGCAAGATGAAAGCCATGACCGAAGCCGGCATTCACGTGGTTGTATCGCCGGCGGATCTCGGTGAGAAGATGGCAACCGTGATCGGAAAGAACTAAGTTTCAGCTCTCAGTGCATGCATTAAGCCGCATCGATTTGGGCCGCAATATTCGTCTGGCAGTATTGAGAAATCTAAAGTGCCAGTTTATATTTCTCAATAGCGTTTTTCTTTTCGACTATTGATTTCCGCGGAAAATCGCTCGAACGAGAGCGCTTCGACGCCGCGAACGAGCCCGGTAAACTCCGGTCCGGCCCGCGGTTTGCGGTGTACCACCATGCATCGCGCGGCGCGCTTCCCCGCGACACGTCCCAGGGAAAGAATCGGCCCGGCCATCGACGGTTGCACCGTCTTTGAAGCCTTCGCCTCAATGAGCCAGAATCGCGCATTAGGTTGTGGCATCAGGAAGTCCACCTCCAGGCCCTGCTGGTCGCGGAAGTAGTAGAGTTCCTTTCGCTGCCCCCGGTTGATCTGACTTTTCAGAATCTCGGCCGCAACGTGGCCTTCGAAGATAGAACCAAGAAACGGCGAGCGCTCCAGCTCGGCGTTCGACTGGATGCCGAGAAGATGGCAAACGAGTCCGGTATCGCACCAATAGATTTTGGGAGACTTCACCAGGCGTTTGCCGAAGTTCTCAAAATAGGGCGGGACCAGAATGATCTGCCCGGTAATCTCGAGAACGCGCAGCCAGTCTCCGATCGTGGGAACCGATACTCCGAGGGGCGCCGCCAGATCCGTCTTGTTCAAGATTTGTCCCTGGCGGCTGGCCACCATCGCCAAAAAA
>JANXQR010000446.1 GCA_025353435.1 Acidobacteriota bacterium
CTGAGCTTGGCGAAGGTGCCGCCCAGGGCTTCCTTGACTACGCGGTAGACGCCACCGCGAGTGAACATGGAGCAGCTCTCCACGTAAACCGCGCGCACCGCGAAGCTGAACAGCATGATGCCGAGAATGAACCATGGAGCGGACGCTCCCACGGCCTGTTCCGCAATGCCGCCGGCATAGAAAGCGGAGGAACCAAGGTCATTGAGAACGATTGCCGCGGCGCGCCAAAAGGAGATGAACGTGAGCATCACGGAGGATGCCACGATGAGGCGTACTCGGTCGGAAGGTGGGGCGACAGTCGTTCTGTTGGATGCCATCACAAAATTGCCGGGGCTGAGCCCGGCTGCTTGCTTTCCGTGGGTCGCGAGTTTGGGGATACCGGGGTTGGCCCTGCGGTGAGTCTAGTGCTGAACTGAGTGTGAGTCAAATCGATTTTTCTGCAGAGATTTGGTTACACAAGCCAAAGGAGTTAATCCTCTCCGAAGAGCTCTTTGCCATCCTCGACAAAGCTGATGAGGACGACGATTGCGGAGCCGAGCAGACCCAGAAAAAACATCGCTTCGAGTACACGCATGACAATGACTTCGAAATGCATGACTAGATTTTAGCGCGATTTGCCCTGGCTGGAAATCAGGACCGTATAAGGGAAGTGTGTTAGGTCGGATTCGGGGCAGGCGCAAGCTGCTCGACCTTGCTGGATAAACCCTGTGCGATAGACTCGGACCCGTATGCATTCTCACGCTTGGAGATACTGGGCCGCGGCCGTGCTTTCTGCCGCGCTGCTGGAATTGCCCTTTCCGCTAGCTGGACCGTTGCCGCCTGCACGGGGCGCAGTGGCGTGGCTTGCACTGGCACCGCTGTTGTGGGCTGTGTTGCGAGCGAGCGAAAATGGAGTTCGCCCATTGCGCAAGGCGTTTCTGCTGGCGTACTTGTGCGGCGTGCTTTGGTACGCGGGCAACTGCTATTGGATCTACGACACCATGAAGATCCATGGCGACTTGCCGCCGATTGTTTCGGCCCTGATGCTGCTCGGATTCAGCCTGGTGCTGGGATTGTATTTCGGGCTATTCGGGCTCGCCGTCGCATTCCTGCATAAGCGGCTGGGGCTCGCATGGGCGCTGGCAGCCGCGCCGTTTCTCTGGGTTGCGCTCGACCTGGCCGGAGCGCGCATCACCAGCGTGCCATGGGATCAGTTGGGCTACTCGCAGGTGGATTACTTACTGGTCACTCAACTTGCCCCATGGACCGGCGTTTACGGCATCAGTTTCGTTCTGGTTGCTGTGAATGCTTTCTTGGCTTCGGCCGCCCTTAACGTGGGTCGAGACAATGCCTGGATCTCCAAGCAGTGGCGAATCGCAGCGATTTGCGGTGTTCTTTTCTATTTAGTTCTTTACGCCGTTATTGCTGCTCCGATCAATATGAGCCCTCGGCCGCGTACCACCGCAACCGCCGTTCTCGTCCAGCCCAATCTCAATGTTCTCGCCGAGCAGGACAACGTGTGGGATGCGCCTCAGGTTTGGAATCAACACATTGCGGAATTCGCAAAGCTGGCCGACGAACAGTGCAAGACCTACATTGCCGGCATTCCGCAAACCGGCGCGCCAGCAGGAGAAATCGCATGCCCGCCTTATGCCACGCATCCTGATTTAGTTGTCTGGCCGGAGTCTCCGGCATTTTCTTTCGAAGAGTCGGACCCGCGTTTCCGGCAGACGATGGCCACCCTCGCGCTTGTTGAGAAGTCGACCTTTGTCGTCGGCGGCATCGGCTCCGATACTTCTGCTACTGACAACACATTCAACTATTACAACTCCGCGATGATCTTCAATTCGGACGGAACGCGTGGCGGACGTTACGACAAGATCCACCTCGTGCCCTTCGGCGAATACATTCCGTTCAAGAACCTACTGACCTTCGCGCACAAGTTGACAGGAAAGGTCTCCGACTTCTCGCGCGGCCGTGAACACAAAGTATTTCGCATCGTCGATCAGCATGGGCAAACGCACCGCTACGGCATCTTCATTTGTTACGAAGCAGCCTTCGCCGATGAAGTGCGGCATATTGCGCGGAACGGCGCCGAAGTGCTGGTGAATATAAGCGACGATGGTTGGTACGGCGACACCAGCGCACCGTGGCAGCACCTCAACATGACGCGCATGCGGGCCATCGAAAACCGCCGCTGGATTCTGCGTGACACCAATAATGGTGTGACCGCGGCCATCGACCCCTACGGCCGCGTACGCGAGAGCATTCCGCGCCAACAGACCGACGCCCTGCCCGCGCAGTTCGGCTTCCGCAACGACGTCACGTTCTACTCCGCGCACGGCGACGTCTTTGCCTGGTTGTGCGCGCTGGTGGCCGTGGGCATCGTGGGCAGGGCTGTCAGAAAATCTCAATGAAGGCCTTCAAGAGCTTGCTTTGACTAACCAACTAGGTTAATCTCTTTGACTGGAGAAGCGGACTCCGCAGTGCAAGCTCTCCCGTGTGAAAGAACTGATCGAAGCTGGAAGGCTGCGGACCACTCATTCGGCGCGAGTGGGAGCCACTGCTCTGGGTTTCAGCTACTCCCAAATGGTTGAGGTGGTCTTGGCGCTTAAGTCAGCCGACTTCTACAAGAGTATGACGACGTACGCCGATCACACGATCTGGCAAGACGTGTATCGTCCGAAGACTCCAGCTGGGGATGTGTACCTGAAGTTGACGGTCATCGACGACGTGTTGATTGTCTCCTTCAAGGAGCTTTGAGGCAAGGCGCTTTGAAACAAGGAGTATTGAAGATGAAGTGTCCAGTTTGCGGAGCGGCCAAGTTGATCCGAGATACGCGTGATGTGTCCTATACGTACAAGGGCGAAACCACGACAATTCCCGCGGTGACGGGTGATTTCTGCTCAGCCTGCTCGGAGTCAATTCTGGATGCCGCTGAGTCCGAGCGCGTCATGCGCGAGATGCAGGCATTCACCAGGCAGGTCAATGCCGCCATTGTGGACCCGGCATTCATTGCAAAAGTGCGCAAGAAACTGGCGCTTGACCAGCGCGAAGCAGCAGAGATCTTCGGTGGCGGAGTCAATGCGTTCTCACGCTACGAGAACGGCAAGACCAAGCCTCCATTGGCCCTGGTCAAGCTGCTCAAAGTCCTCGACCGTCACCCCGATCTGCTTGATGAGATCAAGGTCGCGTAGACGCGTGCAGTGATATTCTAGTAAGCGGTCGATAAGAAACGAAAATCATAGTCCAGTCCAAAGTCAGGTCTTAAGAGCAAATATGGCGTTGAGTGATCTCGAATTCGCTTATGCTCCAGTGCGCGACCAGGTGCGCGACCTGCGGGAGTATCTTTGACCCTGCCCGCCTCAGCAGGGAATTCACGGATATTGAAAAGAAGCTAGCCGATCCGGCTATGTGGAACGATGCCACCGCCAGGAAGCCGCTGATGCGCGATCGCAAGCGCCTTGAATCGTTGATCGCCAACGACGGGGAACTCGTGCGCCGCACAAGCGATGTCGAAGCCTACTTCGAGCTGGCACGCGAGGGCGAAGACGTCATCGCTGACCTGGAACGAGATATCAAGGCCCTGTCCGTATTTGCTGAAGAATTGGAAGCGCGGACCATGCTCTCCGGTGAGGCCGATGCACTGAACGCAATCGTCACCGTGCATCCCGGCGCAGGCGGAACCGAGAGTCAGGACTGGGCCGAAATGCTGCTGCGGATGTATTTGCGCTGGGCCGAGCAGCAGGGCTACAAGACCGAGATGAATGACTATCAGGATGGCGATGAGGCTGGCATCAAGTCGGCCACCTTCACCATCACTGGCGAATATGCCTTCGGCCTGCTGGCGGGCGAAAGCGGCGTGCATCGGCTGGTCCGCATTTCGCCGTTCGATTCAGCAAAGCGCCGGCATACTTCGTTTGCGTCGGTCTATGTTTCACCGGAGATCGACGAGACGATCCATGTCGACATCAGGATTGAAGACCTCCGCATCGATACGTACCGATCCGGCGGCAAAGGCGGCCAGCACGTGAACACAACCGACTCCGCGGTGCGCATGACTCATCTGCCCACAAATATCGTGGTGCAGTGCCAGAATGAGCGTTCCCAGCACAAGAATCGTGAGAAGGCGATGAAGATGCTGCGCTCGCGGCTCTATGAATATGAGCTTGAGAAGAAGCGCGCAGTAAGCAAGAAACTCGAAGACTCGAAGCTTGAAATCAACTTCGGCTCACAGATCCGGTCATACGTGTTGCAGCCTTATCGCATTGCCAAAGATCACCGCACCAAGGTAGAAGTGGGCGATGTGGACAAGGTGCTTGATGGCTATCTCGAGCCGTTCCTGCGCGGATATCTGCTGGCCAAGCGGCGCGGCACGGCGGTTGCGGCCAGCGGCGACGACGATCTCGATGTGTAACCAACTCGGCCGGCATCTAATCAAATGGAAGAGAATTTGAGGGTTTAGAGATGATTGAGCCAGCGAATGAACCGGCAGTTATCGCAGAGATGCTGCAAAAGTCAAAGACCATTGCCGTCGTGGGCATGAGCGACAAGGCGTCGCGCCCCAGCCACCACATCGGGAAATACCTGGCAAACAACGGCTATCACGTCTTGCCGGTCAATCCGCTGCTGACCAGCATTGACGGCGCGCCATGCTATCCAGACTTGGATGCGGCGCAGGCTGCGGCCAAGCAGCAAACCGGCAACGGCATCGACCTGGTCGACGTGTTTCGCGCCTCGGAGCATGTGCCGGCGATCGTCAAAGATGTGATCCGGATCGGCATTCCGTACCTGTGGCTGCAGGATGATGTGGTTCACGAGGAGGCCATCGGCTGGGCTGTAGCCGCCGGCGTGAAATGCGTGGAGAACGACTGCATCTTCCGTAGACACGCGCAGTTGCTCGCTGACTGAGAAGCAGGGAATCCGAAGCAGCGATTCCAGACGTACTCTTCTCAGATTTTCGCGACGAATTCGCTCGTGAACGAGTCCAAGTAAGGAAAGTCTTTTGCCCGACATGCGATTCTGCCACCTGATCTTCGCGATTCTCCTGGTGCTTGCCGCGGGCAAGCAAGCTCTGGCTGCGTCCAGTTCTGCTGACGCGCCGCACCTGCATGTGCAGCTGATCAACGACGAGAACGGAGTCTTTGCTCCGGACGAGATTCTTGCCGGACTCTACTTCAAGCTCGAATCCGGATGGCATGTCTATTGGAAGAACCCTGGCGACGCCGGCCAGCCGCCGAAGATCAACTGGACCCTCCCCAATGGCGTAACGGCCGGACCGCTGCAGTTTCCCGCGCCGAAGAGGCTGCCGCTGGGCCCGTTGATGGACTTTGGATACGAAGATGAAGTGGTCTTTCCGGTCACCATCACCGTTGATTCAACATTCAAGCCAGGTTCCACGGTTCATATTGCGGCGAAGGTGAACTGGCTGGTCTGCCGCGAGACATGCATCCCAGGCAAGGCAAATCTGGAACTCGATGTTCCGGTTGTCGGTGGAAAACCAGGTGGCAACGGCAACATTCCGATTCTTCAAAAATTCTGGGCTCGACTGCCGAAGCCCATGCCAGCCAGCGACAAGGTCGGCTTCGTGGCCACTGCAAACGGCTATCGTTTGACCGCGATTACCGGCCAGCGCGAGACGCAGGCGCAATTCTTTCCGGCGGATCAGGACGTCATTGCTAACGCTGCGCCGCAAGTTGTAACGGCAACGTCGAACGGTCTGACACTCGATCTGAAGAAGGACCCGAACTCGACAACGAAGCCAACCCAGTTGCGCGGGTTGATCGAGCTTTCTGGCGGCCGCGCGTATGAATTCGCCGCGCAGGCTGGCGCGCCCTCGACGGTGCAGGCTCTTCCAGCGGACCAGCCCTCCGCCGCCTCTGTACCGACTTCGCAATCGCCCAGCACCGATTCCGGCCCGCAGAAGTCAACCGCTGGTTTGGGGCTTCTGCGCGTCATTGGTCTTGCGTTTCTTGGCGGCATCATTCTCAATCTCATGCCGTGCGTGTTTCCGGTGCTGTTTCTCAAAGGCCTGGCGCTGGTGAACTCGGGAAACGAGGAGCGGGACAAACTGCGCGCCCATGGGCTTGTCTACACGGCCGGAATCGTGGTCTCGTTCTGGGCGCTGGTCGGCGTTCTGCTTGTACTGCGTGCGGCGGGCTCGCGGCTCGGCTGGGGATTTCAGTTCCAGTCGCCTATCTTTCTTTCGTTGATGGCCGGACTACTGTTCTTCCTCGGCCTCTCGCTCGCGGGGCAATTCGAAATCGGCCTGACGCTCACCAGCGCAGGCGGATCGCTGGCTGCGAAGCAGGGTTACACTGGCAGCTTCTTCACCGGTGTTCTTGCGGTCATCGTGGCCACGCCGTGCACCGCGCCATTCATGGGAGCGGCCATCGGCTACGCGCTGGCGGCACCCGCGATCGTGACTTTTGCTGTGTTTACGGCGCTGGCGCTTGGGCTTGCGGCGCCCTATCTTGCGCTGACGTTGCAGCCGGCCTGGACGCGTATCTTGCCGCGGCCTGGCGCGTGGATGGAAGTGCTGCGGCAAGCGATTTCGGTGCCGATCTTCGGCACGGTCATCTGGCTGGCTTGGGTTGTGTCGTCTGCTTACGGCCCGACGATGCTGGCCGTGCTGCTGATTTGCTTTCTCCTTCTCGCGATTGCAGGATGGTTCCTCGGCCGCTGGCCCGCGAAGCGCTGGTCGACAATCCTCGCAGGGCTGATTGTGCTGTGCGTTGTAGGGTTGAGCGTCGTCGCGGCGCTGCCGCTAGCGGTGACCAAGGTCGACCCAAGCAAGGTGCTTACGATCCAGTTGGCACCTGGATCGGTGTGGCAACCGTGGTCGAAGGATGCAGTTGCGCGATATCAAGCGCAAGGGCTTCCTGTGTTTATTGACTTCACGGCCAGCTGGTGCCTGAGCTGCCAGGTGAATGAACGCGTCGCGCTGGAGCAGCCAGAAGTGAAGAAAGCCTTTCTGGATCACCACGTCGTGCTTCTCAAAGCCGACTGGACCCAGCACGACGACGACATTGCGCAAGCGCTCGAAAAGCTGGGCCGCAGCGGAGTTCCTGCTTATGCGCTTTACGCGCCGGGACAAGCCAATCCGCAGCTTTTGCCTGAAGCGCTCACGCCGGGCGTCGTGCTTGATGCGGTGAACAATTTGCCGCACGCCGCCACACAAATTACTTCGGCGACCTTCGACCTGAAATAAGTCGCGTGGATCGCGACTGAGTTGCCAGGGCGCGCCTCCCGCGGCAACCAGGGAATTCTCTATTCAAAAGTGAAGAAGTGCCTGCCCGTGGCCTCAAGGCTCGTGTTTATGGGGAGATCACTGCCGGTCTGAAAGGCGTAGAGCGGCACCTTGTGAGATGCACTGTACATCCGAATTTCGCGGGTTGCATCTGCGCCCATGGTGCGAAGCCTGGTGGTGATCCGGGCCGGTACAGGTTCGACCTGTCCTTGCAGTTTGCCATCGAATTCTTTCGCGTAGTCGTATTCATTCCATTGAGGAGCCACAGAGACCTCCACTGCCCCAGGGGTTGTACTGCCACAACACTGCGCCCAGTGCCCGCATACAAACATTGCGCACGGACAAGAACCGTCACTTTGTTGGTACGCTTCTCGCTAAATCTTGTTGCTGCAACTCGGGCGCCCATTGCGATTCGGAGCACGTTGCATATGGCAACCGAAATGACGGTGAAGAGACAGTATGCCGTCTGTTCGGAAGCGGCCGACCGATTCAAAAAGCGAACAAACGGTAACGTAGGGGGGGTGGGTCATTTCTTCTCCGGCTTTTGTGTTTTCTCCGCCTTCGGCGGTTTGTTCGCAAAAAGAGCGACCTGCGCGGCGTAGAGAAGTTGGGTGGATTCGCGACCCTCGTAGACCTGGTAGTTGATGCCCTGGGCGACGCATGCGATTAGGGCCTGGATGTGGGCGGTGGTTTCAGTGGAAGGCATGGCCAGGCGGTAGGAAACGGCTCCGGCCTTGCGGGAGAAGTAGTCGCCATCGCCCTTTGCGACGGCAGCCTGGTATCCCCGTCGGTAGGCGTCGAGGCAGCGAGCGAGGGCGGCGCCGGTGAAGGAGAGGGGAACTGCGGCGGTGGCCGGTGAGACGGTGACGGCGGCATTTGCCAATGGGGCGGCTGCAATTTCAGCCGGAGATTCGAGTGTTTCGGACATGGCGGACTCCTAGGAGCGCTGTTTTGCGCCCCAAATGAAAACGCCCGCGTAGAGGCGGGCGTTGATGAATTTTCGATCTACTTCTATTGTAGCAATTCGGGAGATATAATATCGGATCTTCGGAGATCTATTATCTGTTTTGAATCAGTGACTTACAGACGTGATGTGATGGCCGGTACAGACAGCCTAAAAATGCTATCATGATAGCACTGGAGGCGACGAATGGCGCAGATCCTGGTGAGGAAGCTTGAGGATCGGATACGGACTCGGCTGGAGCAGCGCGCCCGGCGGAATGGACGCAGCATGGAAGCGGAGGTTCGGGAGATTCTGCGCGAGGCGTTGAAAGAGGAGGAGCCGCAGAAGGCGGGATTCGGGACGGCTACCGTGGCGCTGTTCAGCGGCAGTGGCGTCTTCCTCGATGAGCCCATCCAGGAGTGGCGCGGTTACCCCCTTGAACCGATCTCGTTCGACGAATGATCGTACTCGACACAAACGTGATTTCGGAGATCATGCAGCCGCGGCCTGAAGAGGGTGTAATCCGTTGGCTCGACGAGCAACCTTTTCAGTCAATTTGGACAACTTCCATCACCGTTTTCGAGATTCGCTTTGGTTTGGAAACGATGCCGGAGGGGAAGCGCCGAGTGGGTCTGGTGGACAAATTTGAGAATTGGCTCGAGCAGGTTTTGCAGGGGCGTATCGTCGGTTACGACGAAGCCGGTGCCCGGTGTGCGGCCGGGTTGGCTGCCGAGCGTCAGCGAAGAGGCCGTCCCGGTGAACTGCGCGACACGATGATTGCGGGGATTGTTTTGGCTAATCATGCCACGCTGGCGACGCGGAATGTGAAGCACTTCGAGGATATTGGGAAGTGGGTTGTGAATCCTTGGGATTGAGCGCGGAGTAAAGGCGGTCAAGGACTAATGCGTTGTAGGATGCAGCCCGATGTGGATGTCAACCTGCGCGTTCCGCGGATCGGCGCTGCGCCGGTCGTAGACCTCGTAATCCGTGACAAAGGCGCGCTTGCCGCCAAACTGTTCTGGCTGCATCGCCCAAATCTTCTGCCACTCATCAGGAACGACCTTTTGCGTCGGGCCCTGGTCCGTGGTGAAGACTGCATACTGCCCCGGCACAATTTTCAGCCCCTTCATGCCGGCGGGGAGATGCTTGATGGAAGGAACGCGCGCACCGAGAGTGTAGGTGTAGTCGCCCTTCTCGTGATTGGCGTAATGGGAGTAGACCACATAGAGTGTTGCATCCGTTCTGCCGGGAATTTTCGCGCCAAGGTTCTCCTGCATAAAGCGCTGCCATAGCTTGCCAATCTCGCCTTGCCCATTCATCTCTTTGGCATTATTTGTGCGCACCGAGTAACCGGCAACGTTGAACGATTCCTCTTGACTGCTCTTGACGGGCGAGTCCTTGGTAATCGGTGCCTGAAACACAACGAGCCCCATACAGAATGCGATTAAGGCGGAAGCGCGAATAAGCATCGGTGAGTCTCCGCACCCAACCTATCACACGCTGCGTTTGACGGCCTTAATGCGGCGGATTTCTTCCATGCGCTGGGCCAGTTGTTTCTCTCGGCCTTCTTGCGTGGGCTTGTAATAGCTGCGGCCTTTGAGTGAGTCGGGCAGGCAATCCATATCGGCGACTTTACCCTCTTCGTCGTGCGCGTAGCGGTAGCCTTTGGCGTAGTCGAGTTCCTTCATGAGGCGCGTGGGCGCATTGCGGAGATGCAGGGGCACGGGCTCCTGGCGAGTGTGTTCAATCTCCGCCTGTACCGCGGCGTAGGCGGTGTAAACCGCGTTCGATTTGGGTGCGAGGCATAGGTACACCACTGCCTCAGCCAGTGCCAGATCGCCCTCTGGAGAGCCGAGAAAGTCGATCGCTTCTTTCGCGGAGAGACACAGATTCAGGGCTTCCGGTGCGGCCAGCCCAATGTCTTCGACGGCCATGCGCACCACGCGGCGCGCGAGATAGAGCGGATCTTGGCCGGCCGCAAACATGCGCGCCAGCCAATACAAGGCGGCATCGGGATCGCTATTGCGCACGCTCTTGTGGAGCGCGGAGATGAGGTTGAAATGCTCCTCGCCTGACTTGTCATACATCAGCACGCGCTGTTGAACGGCTTCGGTGGCGATGAATCGGTCGATGTGGTTAGGATGGCGCGCGGATACCTCAGGGGTTAAAACCCCATCTGATTCAGTTGGGCAAATGTCCGGGCTGAAGCCCGGACCTACCGTTCCCGGAATTACCGCTCCGGGAATTACCGCGCCCGGGCCGGAGGTCGATGGGTCTGCTGCAAGCTGCGCGGCGACTTCAAGCGTGTTGTAGGCGGCGCGGCAATCGCCGCTCGAGTAGCTCGCCATCAGTTCGAGCGCGTCGTCGTCGGCGGTCAGGTTCATAGCGCCCAGGCCGCGTTCCTTGTCGTCGAGAGCCCGTCGCAGCAGTGCGGCAATGCGCTCGTCGTTTAGCGGCTGAAGCACGTACACGCGGCAGCGAGAGAGCAGCGCCGAGATAATTTCGAATGAAGGATTTTCGGTAGTGGCGCCGATCAACCGAATCGTTCCACGCTCGACGTAGGGAAGAAACGCATCCTGCTGCGCCTTATTGAAGCGGTGAATTTCGTCGACGAACAGAATCGTGCGCGAGTGCATCTCCGCGGCCTGCGCGGCCGCCACCATGACCTGCTTGATCTCCTTGATGCCGCTCATGACGGCGGAGAACTCGATGAAGCTGGCCTTGGTGGTCTCCGCAATAATTTTTGCAAGCGTGGTTTTGCCCACGCCGGGCGGCCCCCAGAGGATCATCGAGCCAAGTTCGCCCGTGCCTTGAGATTCGCGCTCAATCTGAACACGCAGGGGTTTGCCGGGACCCAGGAGGTGCTCCTGGCCGCTGTATTCGTCCAGGGTGCGAGGGCGCATGCGTTCTGCGAGCGGAGCCATGGCATGGAGCTGCGCTTTCGACGAGCGGATTGAGGAACCGTCCATCTCGCCGTCGAAGAGGCTCATCGCGCCACCTTCGCACGCTGCTGCCAGGCAGGTGCGACGGCGCGCTGGCGGAAGGCTTCGTAGAGGAGGACACCGGCGGCAACGGCGGCGTTGAGGCTTTCGACGGGGCCAGGATAGGGAATTGTCAGGCTGGCGTCCGCGGCTTTGGCGATCACATCCGGGACGCCGTTACCCTCATTGCCGATGAGGATGGCGACGGGCTCGGCGAGTTTGGCGCGATGGACTTCCGTAGCGCGGCGGGTTGCCGTGGTCCAGATGGTGATGTCGTGGTCGTGGAGGCGGAGGAAAGCCGCTTCAGGCTCTGCGTTGATGAATGGCAAGCGGAAGATGCTGCCAGCGGAGGCGCGGACGGCCTTGGGGTTCCAAGGGCTGACGGTGCCAGGAAGGCTGACAACTCCGGTTGCGCCGAACGCTTCTGCGGATCGGAGGATGGTGCCGAGGTTGCCGGGCTCCTGGACGCCGGCCAGTACCAGGATGAGTGGCGGCACATCGCGCTTGCCGGAGAACAGGTCGTCCCAGCTCCAGGCTCGTGGCTCGACGAGAGCGGCTACGAGCTGCGGTGTTTCAGTACTAAGGACGGATGCGAGAATGGCGCGAGGTATGACGAGAGTTTCGACCTCGGGTGGGAGTTGCAGGTTTTGCACATGATGCAGCAAGCCGTCTCCAACGAAGACGGTGGCGATGCGAAGGCCTGCTCGCAGCGCCTCTTCGACGAGGTGTGGGCCCTCGATGCCGGCCGGCCCATCGGTGTCGCGGACAGGCTTTGCAAGCGCCTGTCGCAGCTGCTTCAGGCGCGCATTCTGCTTGCTCTGTATCATGCGCACAGTCATGGGACGGATGCTTCGGCCTCAAGGCGATTCTAGTC
>JANXQR010000087.1 GCA_025353435.1 Acidobacteriota bacterium
TTCTTCTTCGGGCTCGCATTGGGACTTATAGAAGCCGGCGGCTGGCTTGGGTTCGCGCCACATGTCGGTGACGCCGTGGTAGCAGATGCGGTCGCCGGAGCCGAAGTTGGAGTGTGTGTTGTAGTCAAATGCGCACCAGCCAATGCCGCCGGCGTATTGCGGATCGGAGGCTAACTGGTCATGGACGCGGGCGTGGCGCACGGTGTGTTCGCGGAGGCGCTCGATGTTATCGATGGTCTTGGTGGGATACGTGTGGCCGCAGAATTCGGTATTGAGATAGAGGGGATGATTTGGCGCCTTGAGGGGCCAGCCAAAGTCGTTCATGGTGAAGACGTCTTCAAGGAACTCGGACTCCTGGAAGTAGCGGATGCCGCCGGTCTGTCGTGAGGTGTCAAGCGAGTGCGCCATGGCGTTGGTGCGGACGTAGAAGTCGTGGTTGTCGCGCGACTCGTTGATGCGCACGCCCCAGAGGATGATGGAGGGGTGGTTCCAATCGCGGCGGATCATGCGGCTGACGTTATCGACGGAGATGTCCTGCCAGGGGACGTCGCCGATGTGCTGCCATCCGGGAATCTCTTCAAGGACGAGGAGGCCGATTTCGTCGCAGGCGTCGAGGAAGTGGCGCGACTGCGGATAGTGCGAGGTGCGAACGATGTTGCAGTGCAGATTTTTGCGCAGGATTACGGCGTCCTGGCGCTGGGCGCGGCCGGGCATGGCCTGACCGACCCACGGGAAGGTTTGATGGCGGTCGAGGCCGCGGAGTTTGATGACTTTGCCGTTGAGAGAGAAGCCTTGCGGCGTGAACTTGGCTTCGCGAAAGCCGATGCGGCGGGAATCGTTGTCGATGGCGGCGCCGGATTTTAGTAGGCGGACTTCCACGCGATAGAGCTTGGGGGAATTCAGGTCCCAGGGGACGATGTCGCCGAGGTTTTCGAGATGCAGGGTTTGCGGCTTTGCGGCTTCGTCGGATTGGGCTGGGACGGGCTGTGAGGTTTTGGCGAGTTGCTTGTGGCCGTCGTACAGAGCGGCTTCAAGCGAGAAGTCGGCGGCTGAGGACTTTTGATCGCTCGAGAGGAAGCATTGGATATCGAGAGTGGGTTTGCCGGAGAGGATGTCTTTGGGCTGCGCGAAGATGTTTTCGATGAAGCTGTGCGCGACGATGCGCAGTTGGACTTCGCGATAGATGCCGCCGAAGGTGAGGTAGTCGATCTCATGGCCGAAGGGCGGGATGTCGGCGCGCTCGGTGGAGTCGACCTCGACGGCAAGAACGTTGTCGCGGTCGAAGTCGACGTGCTGAGTGAGTTCGAACGAGAAGGGGGTGAAGCCGCCCTTGTATTCGCCGAGTTTTTCGCCGTTGAGCCAGACGGTGGAGGCGGTCATGACGCCTTCAAAGTCGACGAAGATGCGGTGGCCGCGGGCGTCGGCCGGCAGGCGGAAGCGGCGGCGATAGATGGAGACGAAGCTGTAGGATTTTTCGTCGAAACTGTGCCACGGTACGCGCAAGTTGGTATGGGGAACGGTGACGCGGGTGAAGTGGCTGTCGTCGAATTCGCGGGCATGGGCTGCCGGTGTGTTGGTGGGGCTGAAGCGCCAGTTGCGATTGATGGGGAGGATCTTGCGCGCGTGTGTTGTCGGAGCCGATTCAGCAGCGTAGCTGGAGGAGGCAACGCCTGACGAAACTGTTGCGCCGGCAACCAGGGTACCTGCAGTCTTTAGAAAATCACGGCGGTCCATAGAGCTCCTTTTACTGTGGGCGCGGAATTGGCGGCCCTGTTTTTGATTTCGCGACAGATGCAGCGAATTGAGACAGGAGGAATTGTATTCGTTTTCATTTAGATATGCAGGGACGCGAAGTTCCGGCGCGTCCGACTGGCGATTGGTGTCTGTGATCGGGGCTAGATGGTCTCCCGTCCTAGCGGATCTGGGACGGGGCAGGCACGCGTTAGGCTCCGACCTTCTTCTCGATCTTTGCCCAGGAGTCTTTGATCGGAAGCGTGCGGTTGAAGACTAGATTGTTGGGGGTCGAATCTGGATCGAGGCAGAAGTAGCCTACGCGCTCGAACTGGAAGCGGTTTTCAGGCTTGGCGTTGGCTAGCGAGGGCTCGAGTTTGGCGGTGGTGAGGATCTCCAAAGAATTGGGATTGAGGTTGTCGAGAACGCTTCCGCCTTCAGGGTGGTCGTTGGGATCGGGCTTGGTGAAGAGCTTGTCGTAGATGCGGATTTCGGCGGATATGGCATGGACGGCGGAGACCCAGTGCATTGTGGACTTGACCTTGCGGCCGTCGGGCGAGTTGCCACCGCGACTGGCGGGATCGTAAGTGCAGTGGACCTCGACGATGTTGCCGGCTGCGTCTTTCACCACGCTCTGGGCGGTGATGAAGTAGGCGTTGCGGAGACGGACTTCTTTTCCCGGCGAGAGACGGTAGTACTTGGGCGGAGGGACTTCGCGGAAGTCGTCGTGCTCGATATAAATTTCGCCGGAGAACGGGACCTGGCGGGTGCCTGCGCTGGGGTCTTCGGGGTTGTTGGCCACTTCGACAAATTCAGTTTGGCCGGCGGGGTAATTGTCGATGACGAGCCTGAGGGGATTGAGCACGGCCATGGCGCGGCTGGCGCGGCGGTTGAGGTCGTCGCGCTGGAAGTATTCGAGCATTTCTATGTCGGTGGAGCCATTGGTGCGCGAAACACCGGTGGCACTCACGAAGGTGCGAATGGCTTCAGGCGTGAATCCGCGGCGACGGAAGGCGGAGAGGGTGGGCATGCGCGGGTCGTCCCAGCCGTGGACGTGGTGCTCCTGAACGAGTTGGAGGAGCTTGCGCTTGCTGAGCAGCGTGTAGGTGATGTTGAGGCGGTCGAACTCGATTTGCTGCGAGGGGAAGATGCCGAGGTTCTCGATGAACCAGCGATAAAGGGGCTGGTGGTCAGTGAATTCGAGGGTGCACATGGAGTGGGTGACGCGTTCGATGGAGTCGGACTGGCCGTGCGCGTAGTCGTACATGGGGTAGATGCACCACTCGTCGCCGGTGCGGTGGTGTGTGGCGTGGAGGATCCGATACATTACCGGGTCGCGCAGGTTGACGTTGGGGGAGGCCATGTCGATTTTTGCTCTCAAGACACGTGTCCCGTCGGGGAACTCGCCTTGTTTCATGCGTTTGAAGAGGTCGAGATTTTCTTCGACGGACCGGTCGCGAAATGGACTGTTCTTGCCCGGTTCGGTGAGGGTGCCGCGGTGCTGGCGGATCTCGTCGGCGGTGAGGTCGTCGACGTAAGCTTTTCCCGCCTCGATGAGCTTGATGGCCCAGGCGTAGAGCTGGGGAAAGTAGTCGGAGGCGTAGCAGAGGCGCTCCCAGTCGAAGCCTAGCCAGCGGACGTCGGCCTGGATGGAGTCGACGTATTCCTGCTCTTCTTTTTCGGGATTGGTGTCGTCGAAGCGCAGGTTGGTTGTGCCTCCGAACTCGTCGGCGAGCCCGAAGTCGAGGCAGATGGCCTTGGCGTGGCCGATGTGGAGGTAGCCATTGGGCTCGGGAGGAAAGCGGGTCTGGACGACCGCATCGCCGAACTTTTTGGTTCTCAGATCTTCGACGATGATGTCGCGGAGGAAGTTGGGCGTGCGAGCGTCCTGACTTGGAGTTTCCGGGCTTTCCGTATTCGGGTTGGTCATAGTGGCAATTCC
>JANXQR010000097.1 GCA_025353435.1 Acidobacteriota bacterium
CGATGGCAAGTGGCAACATCGCCAATTCCTGCATGTGGAAGAAGGCACCTATGAAAATGGCGCATTCAAATCGGGACGCATCCTCAACGGCGATCAAACCGACTGGGGGCTTGACTTTGCTATGGAGCCTGAGGTCCTGCGCATATCGCTGGCCACTTACTAAATCCGCAAGTCCTGGACTGCGAAGCCACAGGGGAGAGAAGCACGCATGAGTCGCGAACTGACACGTAGAGCATTTCTGGGCGATGTTGCTCTGGTGGGCGTTGCCTCGGCAGTGGGCCTTGAAAGCCCCATGTCGATAGCTGCTCCGGCGGCCGCCCCCTCGTTCACGCGCATCTCAAGCTTCGACGAGGGCTGGAGCTTTTCCCGCGGCGATGTCTCCGGCGCCGAATCGCCGGCCTACTCCGGCGGCAATTGGACAACACTCGACCTGCCGCACGACTGGAGCATCGCCGGTCCCTTCAGTGAAAGCGAACCCTGCGGCGGACTTGGCGGCTACTTGCCCACTGGTATCGGGTGGTACCGCAAATCCTTTCACCTTCCAGGCAGCGAATCCGGGCGCCGCATCCTGCTGCAGTTCGATGGCGTATACCAGTGCAGTGATGTATGGATCAACGGTCAGCACGTCGGCTCGCGACCCTACGGCTTCGTCACCTTTGCATACGATCTCAGCCCGCATCTACACTCCGGCGAGCAGCAGAACGTTGTGGCTGTGCGCGTGGATAACTCGCACCAGCCCAACCTGCGCTGGTACTCGGGATCCGGCATTTACCGTCATACCTGGCTCATCCAAACCGGCCCGGTCTACATCGACCAGTGGGGAACCGGCATCACCACGCCACAAATCACGCAGCAAGACGCGACGGTCGAAGTCACCACGCGCGTGAAGAATCAACTTGCGCAGGCCGCGCCCTGCAAGCTCATCACAACCATCGTGGACGCGAACGGTGCCGCGCTCCAGGCAGACGATGCCGAAGCGCAGATTTCTGCCGGCGGAGAACACGTCTTCGTGCAGCGCATCGCGGTCGCGCGACCTCGGCTCTGGTCCCCCGATACACCTACGCTCTACTCCGCGCGCCAGGTGCTTCAGCACCAGGGCCAGCAGGCCGACGCCACCTCCACAGCGTTCGGCATTCGCTCCGTCGCGTTCGACGCCGACAAGGGCTTCCTGCTCAATGGCGAACGCGTCAAGCTCAATGGCGTTTGCCTGCACGACGATGGCGGCGCCGTAGGCGTTGCCGTTCCTATCCGTATTTGGGAGCGTCGACTCGAATTGCTCAAGAAGATGGGCTGCAACGCCATCCGCGCCAGCCACAATCCCAAGGCTCCCGAGTTCTTTGACCTGTGCGACCGCATGGGTTTCCTCGTCATGGCCGAGGCCTTCGACGAGTGGCGCGAGCGCAAGGCGCCGGAGTACGGATATCATCGCTACTTCGACGAGTGGGCCGTGCGCGACCTGAAAGACATGATCGCCCGCGACCGCAACCATCCTTGCATCGTCATTTGGAGCGCAGGCAACGAAGTGCCCGACCAGGACGTGCCGCACGGCGTTGAAACCCTGCACGCACTGATGGACATATTCCACACCGAAGATCCCTCGCGTCTGGTCACCGTGGCTTGCGACCAGATCGTGGCCGAGCCGCATGGCGCGCTGCCCGAGTTCCTGGCCGGCCTCGACGTGGTGGGCTACAACTACGTTGCCCGCTGGCGCGACCGCCGCGAAAAGTTCTACAGCATCGACCGCCACGCTTTCCCGCAACGCCGCTTCATCGGCACTGAAAACGGCGCGATGCCCAGCTATTACCCCGGCGCCACGACTGCAGGTTTTGGCTTTGCGCCCGCGCCCAACGAGCGCATCGCGGTGGAGCAGTTGCAGCGCTTCACGCAGGTCTACGACTACGTTGCGGGCGACTTCATGTGGACCGGCATTGACTACCTCGGCGAAGCACGATGGCCCTCCAGGTCGTCGCGCTCAGGCGTCATCGATACTTGCGGGTTCCCAAAGGACGGCTATTACTTCTACCAGAGCATCTGGAGCAAGGAGCCCGTGCTGCATCTTTCGCCGCACTGGAACTGGGACGGCAAAGAAGGCGAGATCATTCCGGTCATCTGCTTCACCAACTGCGACACGGTCGAACTGTACCTTAACGATAAAAGCCTGGGTGTACAGGGCTACATGTTCCCCGAACTCGGCATGGAGCAGCAGTGGGCGCATGTGCCGCCGCGCGCACGTGTGCTGCAAACCACAAGCGACCTGCACCTGGCCTGGTACGTGCCGTACCAACCGGGCACACTGCGCGCCGTTGGCACAAAAGCCGGCCAGGTGGTCATGACGGTGGAGCTTGCCAAAACCGGCAGCCCCGCGGCTGTGCGCCTCACCTCCGATCGCAGCCGTATCGACCTTAGATGGGACGACGTGGCGCACGTCGTTGTTGAAATCGTCGACCAGCAAGGCCGCTTCGTCCCCACTGCTTCCAACGAAATTGTCTTTGAACTCAGTGGGCCGGGACGAATTTTGGGGCTCGACAACGGCCAAGCTGAAAGCCACGAGAGCTTCCGGGGCAATCGCCGCAGTGTCTTCGCGGGCCGTGCGCTGGCGCTTGTGCAGTCCGCCAACAAGCCCGGAACCATGCAACTCACCGCTTCGGCCTCGGGCCTGAAGGGCGCATCCATTGCAATCTCTGCGGATCGCTAATCGGCATGGGAACGCCTCGAATGCGCGCACAGCACACTGCCCGTAGCGGAAAGGAATCGAACCCATACGAGGCAGATGGCTTGCAGCCGTGATCGGATTCGCCGTCCCGTTTTCCACTGCGGCCTTCGGCTCTGGAGTGCCGGCTCCGGCCCACCCCCGCGCCGCCGGCAGCTTGGCCTCTAAGATCAGCGTTGATGGCCGGTCTGTCTTCGTCTATTGCTTCCCCACCTTAAATCAGTTTTAGTGAATGGACTAACCGCCCGAGGAAAACAGCCACATCCGATGCATTGAGGGAACTGAATTCAAATTCAGTTCAACTTGTCTCAAACAGCTGTGAGCACTGCCGCGGTTAGTTCGCGAGAGTTATGTTTTCGCGGGCTCTCATTCTCGGCCGAGCGGAAGGAGGATGGAATTTGTCGAAGCAGCCTTAGCCTGATACAGGGGAAGAATGCAGGCTCCCAGGAGGCCCGCGTCCGGTCCTAATTTGGCAGGCATCACGCGCGTGCCTCCGCCCGGCATTCCACTCGCGGCTGGCCTGCCCGGAGCTGTCAGAGCGTAGACATAACTCCGCCGCTCCAATTCCTCAAACAGTGCCGGCTTCAGCAGATCCCATGACTCCGCTACCCCTCCGCCGACAACATAAAGCGGGAGGTTGAGGATATTGACCAAGCCTGCCAATCCGACTCCCAGCGCCCGACCCGTCTCGGAATAGATGTATTGAGCGTCAGGATCGCCGCGCCGCGCCGCGTTGGCAACGTCGAGGGCTGTGAGGGGAACAAGGCCATTCTTCAGCCGAGCCAACCCATGCGCGTTGCCCTCAGCAATCATGTGTTCGGCCGCATTGGCAACAGCGGTCGCAGAGGCGCAAACCTCCAAGCAGCCGTTGCTGCCACATCCGCAGATTGGGCCATCGGGATCAATCGTCATATGCCCTGCTTCTCCGCCCATTCCGGTTGCGCCGTGCCAGAGTTTTCCATCGAGAATAATCCCATTCCCCACGCCTGTTCCAAGAGTAAGCATGCACAAGGAATCGATGCCCAACTCCTTTCCAAGCCCGAGTGCATATTCGGCAAGCACCGCGACATTGGCGTCGCCCTCGATTGCCACCGGTCTGCGCAGCCGCTTTTCCATTTCGGCAAGCAGATGGTAGCCATCCCATCCGGGCAGGTTGGGTGGATGATGTAGTCGGCCTGCTGGCAGTTCGAGAGGCCCTGGTGACCCCACGCCGATACCTGCAAGACTATGCGCTGGCGAGAAATGGTCAAGCAGTTGTTGGACGGCAAGACACATGTCATCGACCACCGCATCGGGGCCGGCCTGGAGGCGGGTTGGCAGCAAAATGGAGTGAAGGATACCGCAGTCGGGAGTGTAGGCCGCAACCCTTAAATTGGTCCCGCCAAAATCGACGCCGACGGTAAAGACTTGCGATTTGCCTGTAGCCATCTCAGGTCACCGTGCCTGCGTGGATGCTTCCAAATATTCACCGTGAAGTTGCCGAACAGACAGCAACCGAGCAGCCACTAGATTGAAGAAAATGCTGCAACGCAGGTGATTCCAAGGCCACAATCGGCTTTAAGTGGAAACGATACCACGCGAACTACAATATCGCAAGTCAGTTCGATTCAGGGTTGCTATTTGCCTCAACAAGCGATGCCAGACCACCCATCCTGTGGCGTGTCCTGAACTATCCCAGGGAG
>JANXQR010000158.1 GCA_025353435.1 Acidobacteriota bacterium
TTATATTCGGCGATTCCCGCGTGAAACGCGAAAAAGTTCTCAATCGAGGTTAGCGGACACACCACACCCGGAGACACCTCGGCATACACCGCCCACGCCAGCGACCCGAGGTGAAAGGGAATAATCCACCTGTGCCGCCTCGCCAGAAATCCACCGGCAATCACAAAGGCGATAAACGCAAAATGCACAACGATCGTGACTTCAGTCAAGGCACGATACATCGTGATGGCTCCGGCAGATTGCGCCGAGTTTTACTGCCGCGCCACCTGCCCCGCACCCACCTCGGTTTGAGGTGGCGGCGGAACCGCAGGCATCACTTCAGTTGTTTCAGCGGTGGGCGTCGGCAGCGGCCTCTCGAGCGCGAGGGCCAACACCTCGTCCATCGAATCCACAAAGTGTAGTTTCATGGCGGTGCGAATGTTGTCGGGCAATTCCGCAAAATCCTTCTCATTGCCGCGCGGCAATATCGCTTCGAAGATGCCCGCGCGCAATGCAGCGAGCAGCTTCTCCTTCAATCCGCCAATCGGAAGCACCTTGCCGCGCAATGTGATCTCGCCGGTCATTGCGATATCGCGCCGCACAGGAATCTTTGCCAGCGCGCTTGCGAGGGCCGTCGCCATGGTGATACCGGCCGACGGTCCATCCTTCGGAATCGCGCCCTCGGGCACATGAACATGCAGATCCACGTTGCGATAAAACTCGCGCGTGAGCCCCAGCGCCATTGCCTTGCCGCGAATGTAGCTGAGCGCCGCCTGTGCTGACTCCTGCATCACATCGCCAAGTTGTCCCGTGATGGTCAGCTTGCCCTTGCCGTCCATCACCTGCACTTCGATGGTCAAAATGCTTCCGCCGGCTTCAGTCCACGCCAAGCCAGTCACCAGGCCCACTTCGCTCTTTTCGTGCACCTCGGAATCGCGAAAACGCGCAACACCCAAATACTCCGCCACGTTTGTCGCTGAAATTTCTTCCTTGTGCTTCATGCCGAGGCGCACAACTTTGCGCGCCACCTTGCGGCACAGGTTGCCAAGCTCGCGTTCCAGATTGCGCACGCCGGCTTCGCGCGTGTAGTAGCGAATAATCTCCACAATCGCTTCGTCCTTGAACGTCACATTCTTGTCGCTCAAGCCCGTCTGTTCGCGCTGCTTCTTCACCAGGTATTGCCGCGCAATCTCCAGCTTCTCCTGCTCCGTGTAGCCCTGCAGCCGCAGAATTTCCATGCGGTCCTGCAGAGGCGCTGGAATCGTGTGCAGCACGTTCGCCGTCGCCACAAACAAAACCTGGCTCAGATCGTAGTCCACATCAAGGTAATGATCCTGGAACGTCGTATTCTGCTCCGGATCCAGCACTTCAAGCAGAGCACTCGCCGGATCGCCGCGGAAGTCCGACGCCATCTTGTCCACTTCATCCAGCAGAAACACCGGGTTCTTGGTGCCGGCCTTCTTCATGTGCTGGATAATCTGCCCCGGCAGCGCGCCAATGTACGTGCGCCGATGCCCACGTATCTCCGCCTCGTCTCTCACCCCACCCAACGAGAGTCGCACGAATTTGCGCCCCGTGGCCTTCGCAATCGACATCCCCAGGCTCGTCTTGCCCACGCCCGGAGGCCCCACAAAGCACAGAATCGATCCACGCGGATTCTTCACGAGTTGCCGCACGGCCAAAAATTCAAGGATGCGCTCCTTGATCTTTTCAAGCCCGTAGTGATCCTCGTTCAGCACCTTCTCAGCAAACTCAATCGAGCGCGTTTCCTTCGAGCGCTTCTTCCACGGCACCGCCAGCAGCCAGTCAATGTAGTTGCGGCTCACCGTTGATTCAGCACTCATCGGAGGCATTGCTTCCAGCTTCTTCAGCTCTTGGATGGCTTTTTCGAGCACATCCTTGGACATGCCTGCCGCTTCAATCTTCTTGCGCAGCTCGTCGAACTCGCTCTTCTCGCCACGCCCCAATTCCTTCTGGATCGCCTTGATCTTCTCGTTGAGGTAATACTCTTTCTGTGCCCGCTCCATCTGCCGCTTCACGCGCGACTGAATATTGCGGTCGAGATCCAGCTTCTCAATTTCGACATCGAGCACGTCGGCAATCCGCGCCAGCCGCGCCGCCGGATCGAAGATGCTCAGCAGTTCCTGCTTCTCTTCAATACCCAGTTGCAGATTGGCCGCAATCACGTCCGACAGCTTCGCCGCCTCATCCATCCGCACCGTGGCGATAATAGTTTCGTAGTTCAGGCTCTGTTGCAGCTTCACATATTGTTCGAAGAGGCTCGTCACGCGCTGCATCAACTGCTCGACAGGCGGAGACATTTCAAACGTCGATTTGCCCGTCCGCACCGTGGCCACAAAAAAGCCGTCGCGATCATTTACGTCGATCGACTTAGCGCGCTCCACGCCCTCCACCAGCACCTTGATGTTGCCATCAGGCATCTTCACGCTCTGCACAATATTGCAGATCGATCCAACCTGGTAGATTTCCTTTGCCTTTGGCTCGTCAATGGAGGCGTCGTGCTGCGTGGCTAGAAATATCTTGCGGTCGCCCGTCAGCGCCTCTTCCAGCGCACGCACGCTCGACTCGCGCCCCACCACAAACGGCGTCATCATGTAAGGAAATATCACCATGTCCCGGATGGGCATCATGGGAAGTTTGCGCTGCTCGGGCTTCTCGCGGGGAGTCGTCATAATCACCTAACCATTCGACGCACAAACTCAACCCAGGATGCGCGGTTTAGTGAACGCCTTATGTTGGGATTGTACAGCGGAACAGGTCGAAACAAATCGGACGTCGGCCACTCTTGAATCCACAACTCCAAAAACATTTGCAGTTCAAGCGTAGTCCCAAAAAGTAATGACCCCTCCGATATTCTTCCGGAGGGGTCACAAACATCCAGTCGTAGATCAAGAGCTTATCCAGCCTTCTCCAGCAGGCACAGCGATAGATCTCGTCGCTCCACCATCTCCTTCGAAATCTCCAGGTCCCGCACGCGCTTGTTGTTGGGCAGATGATACATCAAGTCCAGCATCAGCTCTTCCAGGATCATGCGCAATCCGCGCGCACCCACCTTGCGGGCCAATGCTTCACGTGCCACCGCGCCAATAGCGTCGGGTGAGAAGTGCAGGCGCACATTCTCGTACTCGAACAGGCGCTGGTACTGCTTCATGATCGCATTGCGCGGCTTGGTCAGAATCTCTACAAGAGCCGCTTCGTCCAACTCGTCCAGAATGCCCATAACGGGCAACCGACCCACAAACTCCGGAATCAGCCCGTACTTGATCAGGTCCTGCGGTTCGGTCTTGCGCAGCAACTCGGTGTCGCGGTGCGCCCGCGTGGTTGCCGAATCTGCCTCGGCATCCGCGCTCTTGAATCCCAGTGCCTTCTTGCCTACGCGCCGGCCCACCACCCGCTCCAGGCCCACAAACGCCCCTCCGCAGATGAAAAGGATATTGGTGGTGTCAACAGCAGTGAACTCCTGGTGTGGATGCTTGCGCCCGCCCTGTGGCGGCACATTGGCAACCGTCCCTTCCAGGATCTTCAACAACGCCTGCTGCACCCCTTCGCCGCTCACATCGCGTGTAATTGACGGGTTCTCGTCTTTGCGCCCAATCTTGTCAATCTCATCAATGTAAATGATGCCTTGCTGGGCTCTTGTTACGTCGCCATCGGCGGGTTGCAAGAGCTTAAGGATAATGTTTTCAACGTCTTCGCCGACGTAGCCAGCTTCGGTCAGCGTGGTTGCGTCAACAATAGCGAATGGCACGTCTAACATCTTTGCGAGGGTGTGGGCCAAGAGGGTTTTGCCGGAGCCGGTCGGTCCAATCAATAGAATGTTGGACTTGGCGAGCTCAACCTCGTTGTTGCGCATCCGGTTCATCTGGATACGCTTGTAATGGTTGTAAACGGCTACGGCCAGCTTCTTCTTGGTCTGATCCTGCCCGATCACGTAGTCATCCAGGAAACTCTTCACTTCCTGGGGCTTCGGCAGGTGGCCCGCGGTTGTGGAAGGATGCGTTTCGCCGCGATCGTCTTCCAGTATCGAGTTGCACACCGCGACACACTCGTCACAGATGTAGGCCCTCGGGTAGTCGCTGGGCGACGAGATCAACTTCGCCACCGCGTCCTGTGACTTGTGACAGAACGAGCAGCGCAGTGCTTCTTCAGGTCCCGTGCGCGTTTTCATGGTTCGACTACTCCTCTGGACATAACTTCCGGCATCCTTGATTCTGGCCCACCCAGGGCCCGTGTGACCCCGACCTTACGTGCGGGGTCTGTCGATGATTTCGTCAATAATGCCGTATTCCTTCGATTGCTGCGCGTTCATGATAAAGTCGCGTTCCACGTCGCGCTCGATCCGATCCAGCGGCTGGCCAGTGTGCTTGGCCATCAGATTGTTCGTGATTTCGCGAATCCTGAGGATTTCCCGCGCGTGAATATCAATATCGGTAGCTTGTCCGCTCAACCCACCCATCGACGGCTGGTGGATCAAAATACGCGAGTTAGGCAGCGCAAACCGTTTCCCCTTGGTCCCCGCCAAAAGAAGGAATGCTCCCATGCTTGCCGCCTGCCCAATGCAAAACGTCGTCACGTTGTTCTTGATGTATTGCATTGTGTCATAAATCGCCAATCCAGCGGTAATGGAACCGCCAGGCGAGTTGATATAGAGCTGGATGTCCTTCTCCGGATCTTCGCCTGAAAGGAACAGCATCTGCGCCACAATCAGATTGGCTACCTGATCATCGATCGGGGTGCCGAGAAAGATAATGTTGTCGCGCAGCAGACGGGAATAGATGTCGTAGGCGCGCTCGCCCCGGCTCGTCTGCTCAACCACCATGGGTACCAATGCCATGTTGCCTTCTTCTCGCTCTCGTGAGGGCTTATTCTGCCCTGTTCCTGTTTAAGTACTGTCCGTTACCGATTCGATTCCCCTTCAGGCGTCTCCGGCGATTTGAGGCTTCCGGCGGCGCAGAAGACTTCCATGCCGGCCGTCAGGCAGGCAATCTTTCATACAGCACTTGAGCAGTCTTTTCGCGTTTCAGCTGTTCCCGGATTCTAGCCAGCCCACCATCTTCAGTCAAACGAGTCCGCAGCGTTTCCAGCGGCTCCCGGCTCTGGAACGCGGCAATCTGAATCTCCTGATCCACGTCCTCGTCGCTCACTTCAAGGTTTTCTTCCTGCGCAATTTTTGCCAGCAGCAGGCTCGCCTTTACTTCGGCGATAGCGCTGTCGCGCTGAGCTGCTCGCAACCGGCCAAAGTCCAGCTTACGCATCTGCTCGGTCTGCATGCCCTGCGCCGCCAGGGCTCGCAAGCCGCGGTCCAGCCGCGCATCCACCTGTTCCTGCACCAGCGACTCCGGCACCGGGAAGGGGAACCGCTCGATCAGCGCCGCCATCAGCCGATCCTTGGTCTCGCCTTCCACGCTGCGCCGCTTGCGGTGGCTGATGTGCTCGCGCATCCGGTTCTCCAACTCGGCCAGGGTCTCGTACTCGCCCAGTTCCTTGGCAAACTCGTCGTTCAGCTCCGGAAGCGTCCGCTTCTTGATCGCCTTCACGTCAATCTCGTATGCCACGGTCTTCCCAGCCAGTTTGGCCTCGGGATACTCTGCCGGATATTCCGCCGACACATGCAGCTGCTGCCCGGCCTTGGCGCCGCGCAATGCTGTGGTGAACGCCTCTACCGTGTCTTTGCCGCCAACCTCCACGAGCGTGTCTTCACTGGCGATGGGCGCTGCATCCTCCGCGCCTTCCACCTTGCCCGAGTAGTTGATCTCCGCCCAGTCGCCATCCACGATCGCCCGATCCTCTTCCACCGGCTCAACCGTTGCGCGGCTCTCGCGAACCTGCGTCATCTCCTGCTGATACTCTTCTTCGGTGATCTCGGCCGACGGCTTGGGGACGGTCACGTCCTTGTAGCCCTCTATCGAGAACGCCGGAATAAATTCGAATACTGCCTTCACATGAAGCGGCTTGCCGTCTTCTACGGTAAGTTCCGTTACCTGCGGTTGCCCCACGGGCGCCACGCCCAAGTCGCGAACAGCCTGGTTGAACTTATCCGGCAGCAGACCATCAATTACTTCCTTGCGAATCTGCTCGGCAAAGCGGCGCTTCACCACCGTCTCCGGCACCTTGCCGGCGCGGAAACCGGGAATCTTCGCATACTTCTGATAGTTGCGGGTTATGTTGCGGTAGGCCTTTGAAACGTCTTCTACCGGAATGTCCAGCACCAGCTCGCGCGTACATTCCGGATTCAGAACCGGCCCATGCTGGTGATCATGGCTATGCCCATCTTCGTGGCTGTGATCGTGGTCGTGATGATCGTGGTCATGCTCGTGATCGTGCGCATCGCCATCGTAGCCTTGTTCCGCGTGCTGATCGACGTTTTCGACCGTCGGTTCCTGATTGTTTTCGAGGGTATCTGTGGAGGTCAACTTCTCTGCCTTCCGGGCGCCGGGCGCCGAATAAGGAACTGCCGCGGGGTACTTCTCCGCCGGCTGGGACGTGCATCTCTCATGGTAAGAGCGAGACATGGGCAGGGTCAAACCGCAGGCGGAACTTAATGTTGTAAAAACATGCCGGAAGTTTGTTACCAGAGTGCGCGGAAGGGGCCTCGAGCGTCCTCCCGGCCCTGACTAAGCAGACTATTTAGAGCGCGCGACACCACATCGCTCCAGTGATGTGCCCGCGAAACGAAGTCGCGCGCCGGGTGACCGGGAATCAGACCCTACAACTCAAACGACCCTGGCTTGCGCACATAGGGAAGATAACGGGGGTGCGATGCGCCACACTCAGCGAAATGGACACGCGCCTCGCTCAGGCTGAGTGGGCCGTTCACCGTGAGCCGCACGTCGGAGGCATCTTCATCCTCCTGCCCATCGTCTTCCCACCAGCACACCGGACACAGTTCCATCACCGCCGGCGCAGCAAGCGTCCGGTATCCGCAACATGGACAGCGATATTGAATCCCCACAATTCAATGGACGGATTTTGTAATCGCCAGATTACCGAAAACAACCGACCCTCCCCCACGCGTTGCCGACATGGCGCTATCGCCACCATTCGGAACGAATCTCTTCATCCGCCACAACGTCGCAGGGTACGCCCGGCGTCGGCGACCAGAGCTTCAATCCTTCAGCTGCGAAGACTCTCTCGATCGGCTGCGTCCAATTGTGGAGCGCCAGGTCAAACAGCCCCCAATGAATGGGCATCAGAAGTCCCTGTCCGCCCAGCGCACGAAAGCTGCGAACCGCGCCATCCGGCCCCATGTGAATGTCGCTCCACAGCGGATCTGAAGCGCCGATTTCCAGCATGCTCAGATCGAATGGACCAAACGCCTCGCCGATCTCGACAAAGCCATCCCACTCTCCCGAGTCAGCGCCGTAATAAATCCGGTGTTCGGGACCAACGATCGCAAAAGAGGCCCAAAGCGTCTCAAACCGGTTGAGTAGC
>JANXQR010000168.1 GCA_025353435.1 Acidobacteriota bacterium
CGCATCGACTCCAACCGCTACAAGCGCTGGCAGACAGCCAAATATGTCGTCCTCCTCGCCGGCCTCGTTGCCGCAGCTTTCGGCTCCATGGCCATCGGCGTCCTCGACCCCTTCAGTCTCCTGGTCCGCTCCCTCGGCCTCGCCGTTCTGCCCGCCTTCAACGTCGCCGTCCGCGCCCTTCTCACCCCCATGGAACACAGCCATTTCGCCGCGATCCACGCCACCGGCACCGCTCTCCATCGCGTTCTCCAGGCCACCATCCTCGACTTCCGCCAGGTCCACTTCGCGCAATCGCTGATTCTCGGCATCCTCTTCCTGCTCATCCTCGCCGCCAGCCTCCGCATCACCCGCCTCTGGTGCCGGTCAATCTGCCCCCTCGGCGCGCTGCTCGGAGCCGCCTCACGCTTCTCTCTCCTCGGCCTGCACAAGAACGACTCCGCCTGCAACCGCTGCAATCGCTGCCTGCTTAATTGCCAGGGTGGCGACGACCCCATCGGCGGCGTCCCATGGCGCAAATCCGAGTGCCTCATGTGCATGAATTGCGTCGGCGCCTGCCCCGACCACGCCCTAACCTTCCGCTTCTTCCGCCCGGGCCTCAACAAGGCAAATGAAGTCCCCAGTCCCGACCTCAACCGCCGCAAAACCCTCACCGGCCTCGTTGCCGGAGCCGCCGCTGTCCCCCTGCTCCGCGCCAACATCGGCATCACCAAGGGCCGCAACGAACGCCTCCTTCGCCCACCAGGTTCGCTCGACGAACCCGACTTCCTCGACCGCTGCATCCGTTGCGGCGAATGCATGAAAGTCTGCCCCAACAACGCCCTCCATCCCACCCTCGACCAGGCCGGCCTCGAAGGCCTCTGGACCCCCACGCTCGTCCCCCGCATCGGTTACTGCGAACCAAGCTGCGTGCTTTGCTCTGAAGTCTGCCCCACCGGCGCAATCTGGCAGACCACGCCGCGCGAAAAAGGCTGGGTCACCGGCGCCTCCGAATCTGCCTCAACGTCAGCTCAACGCATCCGCCTCGGCACCGCATTCTACGATCGCGGCCGCTGCCTTCCCTGGGCTGAAGCAACGGACTGCATCGTCTGCGAAGAGTGGTGCCCCGTCTCGCCCAAAGCAATCTACGTCGAGGAAGCCGACGTCATCGGCGCCACCGGCCAGATCAAGCGCCTCAAGCAGCCCCGCATCGATCCCAGCCGCTGCGTCGGCTGCGGCGCATGCGAGTTCGCCTGCCCGCTCCAGGAGCGCCCCGCCGTTTACGTCACCAGCATCGGCGAAAGCCGCAGCCCCAGCAGCCAGATCCTGCTCACCCGCAAGTAAAGGAGTGCTTTACTTTATGAACCGCCGGTCCCGTTATCCGCTCTTATCCGCCACCATCGCGATCCTCGCCGTCTTCGTCCTATCCGGCTGCAAGACTGCGCCACGCAATGCGCTTCCCGCTTCCGGCGAAGTTGCGGGTTGGAAAAAAACCTCCGACACCCGCGTCTTCGATGCCCGCGATCTGTGGCAATACATCGATGGCGACTCCGAGCAGTACATTCAGGCCGGCGTCGTCTCTACCTCCACCGCCGACTACAAGTTCCAGGAGAATCTCGAAGCCGTCGTCGACGTACACACCATGCGTGACGTCGCCGGAGCCACCCGGATCCTCGAAGGCGGCCGCAGTGCCGATGCCCAGCCTGTGCACTTCGGCGACTCCGGTTTCGCCTACGCCCAGAGCATCTCCTTTCGCAAGGGCGCTTACCTGGTTCGCATCGTCGCCTACCAAAATTCGCGGGAGGCGCCTCAGGCTCTTCAAGCCCTGGCGCGCGGAGTGGAAGCCAAGCTTTAGCCTACGCGGAGCACGGCTCCGCCAACCCAACTGAAAGGATCACCAACATGAAAAACCGCCGTGAGTTCATCCAGCAAGCTGCCTCTGGTGCCGTCATTATTGGCACGCAGCCACGCCTCGCTCTCCTCGAGCCCGGTCACCACGACCTCGATGCCGGCAAATCCCGGGTCGTCACCGCCCGCGATCCCCAACTTCACGACGCATTCAGCCAGCCCATCGAATCGCGCGTCCAGGCCCTCCTCGATCGCGCCGTCGCCTCCTGGACAGGCCTCCCGCATTCCATCGATTCGTGGAAGAAAATCGTGGGCACGGCCAAGGTAATCGGCATCAAGACCAACGGACTCGGCGGCAAAGGCATCTCCTCACACGCGGTGTTGGTCAACGCCATCGCCGCCCGCCTCCAACAAGCCGGCATTCAGCCCGGCAACATCATCATCTGGGATCGCAACGCCCGCGACCTCCAGGCCTGCGGCTTCACCATCTCCACCGATCCCACGCGCATTCGCTGCTTCGGCTCTGACGTCTCCGGCTTCGAAATCGCGCAGGAGTCTTACGGCACCGCCAAAATTCGTCTCTCCAAAATCCTCTCCCAATGCGACATGGTCATCGGCGTCCCCATCCTCAAAGACCACAGCATGGCCGGCGTCACCTTCGCCATGAAAAATATGTACGGAGTGGTCGACCGCCCCATGGATCTGCACGCCGACAATTGCTGCCCAGGCGTCGCTGACCTCAACTGCATTCCAGCGATCCGCCAAAAGGTCCGCTTCACCATCGGCGACGCTATCTCCTCCGTCTATGACGGCGGCCCCGGCTTCCGACCCGAGCGCCTCTGGTACCCCAACACCCTCATCATTGGAGAAGACCGCGTCGCCATCGACCACACTGCCTGGCAACTCCTCGAGCGCAAACGTGACGAAGCCGGCATCGTCACCTTCGAAGCCGCTGGCCGCGCCCCGCGCTACATTGCCGTCGCCGCCGACAAAGATCACAACCTCGGCACCAACGACCCCGCCCGCATCCACCTGATCGAGGTGTAACCCCTCGCTCAGCTCTGCCTTCCTGAACTACGACCCTGAGCGGAGTCGAAGGGGAGGAGTCGAAGGACCCAAGGTTGTTCTTCGCCAGATCCAGCACAAATAGGGGTGCCCCAGGGTCTCGAATTTGAGACCTGGGATACCTCGAACCTAAATCGAACTCGCGGTTGTTCTTAGTGAGCCAAAATGATCGAAGAAAAAGCTAAAACCGAACCGGCTTCTCAACTCACCCGCCGCCAAGCCATGCTCCAAATCCTTCGCACCGGCGGGATCGCCGCAGCCGCCGCAGGCTCAGCTTACTGGCTCAGCAACCGCAGCACCCACCCCGTCCCCGCGCCACCCGAACAAGCCCGCCGCGACCATCGCGTCTCCGCCAACTCCGCGTTCCCCATCATGGCCGTAGCACAAAATGGCGAACCCCGCGCCCTGGTCCAGCAAACACTAGCGGACATGGGCGGCATCCGTCGCTTCATCGCCCGCGGAGACGTCGTCGTCCTCAAGCCCAACATTGCCTGGGATCGCACACCCGAGCAGGCCGCCAACACCAACCCCGACCTCGTTGCTGAAGTTGTACGCCAATGCTGGCAAGCCGGCGCAAAACGCGTCATCGTCACCGACGTCAGCTGCAACGAGCCGCGCCGCTGCTTCCAACGCTCCGGCATCCAGGCCGCCGCCCGCGCCGAAGGAGCCGAAGTCCTCCTCCCCGACCCCGAACTCTTCCGCGAAGTCGACCTCGGCGGCGTAGTCCTCAAGTCCTGGCCCGTCTTCATCCCGTTCCTCGAGGCCGACAAAGTCATCAACCTTCCCATCGCCAAGCACCACGGCCTCACCGGCGCCACTCTCGGCATGAAGAACTGGTACGGAATCCTCGGCGGTCAACGCAACCGGCTTCATCAGCAAATCCACCAGAGCCTGGTCGACCTCGCCGCCTTCATGCTCCCTACCCTCACCATCATGGATTGCTACCGCACCCTGATCCGCAACGGCCCCACCGGCGGCAACCTCGAAGACGTCCTCCTCAAGCGCACCGTCCTCGCCAGTACCGACCCCGTTGCCCTAGACACCTGGGTCGCGCAAGCCTGGTGGAACCTCGACCCCACTCACCTGCCCTACCTGCAAATAGCCCACGACCGCGGCCTCGGCACCACGCTCTACGAAACCCTGAATGTGAAATTCACCAAGCTTGGCTAGACGAAAATGCCATGTCAGCTACGGCGTCTTTTGACCTGAAGGCTGCCCCGATGCTGGTTTTGCAGGCGCTGACGAAGGCTTCGTCGTCGTCGCACCCGGAGTCGTAGTCGCCGGAGCTGCCGCCGCCGGCTTCTTCACCGCCGCTTTCTTCTTCGCCGGCACCACCGGCTTGCACGGAACCGCCGCTGCCACTACCTGCGGAACAGCCGCCGCCCGAGCCGTCTTCAACGCCGCCTGCAGATCCCCAACCTGCTTCTCCTGCGCTGCCGCATCCGCTGCCAAATGATCGTCCAGCGCTAGCCGCGCCTGGTTCAGCTTCAGCATAGCCTGCTGCAAGTCGCCCACCTGGTCCGCCGGGCCAACCACCCGCGACGCCTCCTCCACCCGCAGCAGCACGTCATAAAATGCGTCCAGATGCTTCACCAGCGGAATCGCCTTGCTCAGCTCCCCGGGCGCTGCATCCGCGGCCGTCAGGAGCCCCGGCAAATTCGCCTGCAAATCCTTCAGCAACGAGGCCACATTCCCCTCCGCCTCCTCGCGCACTGACCCTTTCTTCCACTTCTCCGTCTTCAACCCGTTCAGTGTGGTCTGCACCACCGCCAGTGACGGCTGAAGCAGCGATGAAGCGGTAGTCAACGGAGCACTGGCGGCCGGAGGGACCGCCGCTGCCGGCACTGCCTGCCCAAAACTTGCTCCGCCTGAAACGGCCAGCATCAACATCAAAGTCGCGTGGAAAATTTGCATAATCGCTCTCTCGAAATAATGGCTCGGCGTCAATTTTGAAAGTCAATTTTGAAAATGGGCGGCCGTTCGCCCTGTCATCTACCGCATCTCTCTTGGATGCCGAACTCCGCTCCTGAATTCAAAAATGTCCCCCGCTACGCTACCCACTCCCCACCACGCATCACCGGCTCCGCCACGCCCGTCGCCGTAATCCCGTCGATATCCAGTTCGCCAGATCCAATCATCCAGTCCACATGGATCAGGCTGTCGTTCGCGCCCTTCGCGGCCAGCTCTTCCTTGCTCAGCTTGTCGCCATTCTTCAGGCAGCTCGTGTACGCCTGCCCCAGCGCAATGTGGCTCGCTGCATTCTCATCAAACAGCGTGTTGTAATACAGCAATCCGCTGGCCGCAATTGGAGACGAGTGCGGCACCAATGCCACTTCACCCAGCCGCCTCGCCCCATCATCGGTCGAAATCAGTTTCTCCAGCACTTCCAACCCGCGCGTCGCGTGCGCCTCCACAATCCGCCCCGCCTCAAACCGCACCCTGATTCCTTCAATAAGCGTCCCCTGGTGTGACAGCGGCTTACTCGCCGTCACCGTCCCATCCGCCCGATCCTTGTGCGGCGTCGTAAAAATCTCTTCGGTCGGCATATTCGGAATGCAATACAGTCCGTTACCCGCCGTCGTTCCGCCGCCCATCCACAAGTGATCGTCCGCAAGACCCAACCGGAAGTCCGTTCCCGGTCCGCGATATTGGAGCGCTGCATATCGCTTCTCGTTCATCTTCGCCGCCCGCCGCAGCAGCCCCGCATCATGCTCCTTCCACGCCGCTACCGGATCATCCCGGTCCACCCGCGACGTAAAAAAAATCGCGTCCCACAGCTTCCTCAGCGCCACCTCTGGCGCATCATCAGGAAACATCGTCTTCGCCCACGCCGGCGTTGCACTGGCCACAATCGTCCAGTTAATCTCGTGCCGCGTAATCAGCTCCAGCGCCGGCCGATACGCCATTGACACGGCCCGATTCGCCCGCCCAACCTTGTCCGGATCTTCATTCGACAACAGCAGCGGACTCGCTCCCGTAATCGCCAGCCGCGCCGCCCCGCTCTTGAACGCCGCGCCCATTCCGTCGTACAGCCACCCCGCCGCCTTGTCGAAAGCCTCATCGGGAGCAAAGCGATACCGCATCAGCGCCGTCTCATCGTCCGCATAGAACGTCGTTACCAGCGACGCCCCCGCACGATAAGCCTGCTCCGTAATCCGGCGCGCCAGCGGCACCGCATCCAGCGGCGCCGTCATCACCAGCTCCTGCCCCTTGGCCAGACCCAGCCCCACCTCAATCGCCACCCGCGCCAACTGATCCAGCTTCAACTCAAACGAAACATCCTGCGCCACTGTCGCCATATTTTCCTTTGTCCTTCCAATAATGTGTCATCCCGAGCGAAGTGCTTTTCAGCCGAGCCGAGGGACCTGCTTTTTCACGGGGCCCAATCACCACAAACCCCGGGGTGCCCCATGTCTCGCTTTTGAGACATGGGATACTACGAACCCACAACCGCACCCTTTACTGAATCCTCAATTCACACACCCACAACCACTCCCGCAACCACCCTGAGGCACTCCACAAGCCATCCCCTCACCACACGGCGCGCTACTCGTCGCACCACTGCGGGACATCACGCCCGCCCCGCCGCTGATCAGCCGCTTCACGCCGCCGCCGCAATCCGGGCAAGCCGCAATCTCCGGCTCCGACATCTTCTGCCGCCGCTCAAAATGTTCTCCGCAGCTCTCACACGCATACTCGTAAGCAGGCATCCGCGCCCTCCAATCAAACCGCAACACTTACCCGCGATTATACGAACCGCATGTTTGCTTCCCCAAGCAAATGCACTCCTTCGAGCCCAATGCCTTAACCGTGTGTTTGAATGGAGAGTCCAGAAGACTCCAGCCCGCGCCGCCCCACTCTGCGCCCGCTGACCCGGAGGAACCCGGATGACTCCATCCCGCCGATCCTTCCTGCAATCCAGCGCTGCCCTCGCCGCGATCGCAGCAGCGCGCCCGCATTCCCTCTTCGCCGCGCCCGAAGCCAAGCCTCTCGCCAATCCCCTGTCTTGGTTCAACTACGGCGACATCGAACTCCTCGAAGGCCCCCTCCGCCACCAGTTCGACACCAACCACGCCGCCTACTCCGCTCTCAATGAAGACAGCCTCCTCAAGCCCTTCCGACAGCGCGCCGGCCTCCCCGACCCCGGCGAGGAAATGGGCGGCTGGTACAGTTGGGCCCCCACCGCCGATATCGACAAGCGCCCCAACAACGGCTTCGCTCCCGGCCACAGCTTCGGCCAATACCTCTCCGGCCTTTCCCGCGCTTACGCCGCCACCGGCAACAAGGCCACCCAGGCCAAAGTCCACCGCCTGGTCACCGCACTCGGCTTCGCCATCACACCCCATTTCTGGGATGAACACCGATTCCCCGCCTACACCTACGACAAGCTCTGCATCGGCCTCATCGACGCCCACCTGCACACCAAATGCGCCGACGCCTTCAAAGTCCTCGATAAAACACTCGACTCCGTTTCCGCTCACCTGCCCCCCGGCGGCATCTCCCGCCAAGAACAGTTGGACCAGAACAAGCGCCCCGACCGCAACGAGTCCTTCTGCTGGGACGAGCCCTACACCCTCGCCGAAAATGCCTTCATCGCCTTCAAACGCGGCGCCGGCAAGCGCTACCGCGATCTGGCCGTCAAGTTCCTGCCCAACGACTGGTATTACGATCCCCTCGCGGCGGGCGAAAACGTCCTCCCCGGCAAACATGCCTACAGCCACGTCAACTGTTTAAGTTCCGCCATGCAGGCGTACTTCACCCTGAGCCCTTCCCCGGACGCCGGCAAATACCTCCGCGCTGCTGTCACCGGATTCGACTTCGTCCGCGCCCAGAGCTTCGCCACCGGCGGCTGGGGCCCCGACGAAAGCTTCCGCAAACCCGACAGCGGCGAACTAGGCGAAAGCCTCACCAAATCCCACTCCAGCTTCGAAACTCCCTGCGGCTCCTACGCCCACTTCAAGCTCACCCGCTACCTCATCCGCGCCACCCGCGACACCCTTTATGGCGACAGCATGGAGCGCGTCCTTTACAACTGCATCGCCGGCGCCAAGCCCCTCACCCACGACGGCCACGGCTTCTATTACTCCGATTACAGCAACAACGGATCGAAGGTCTATCACCCCTACAAGTGGCACTGCTGCACCGGCACCTTTTCCCAAATCACAGCCGACTACGGCCTCAGCTCCTACTTCCACGACCGCGACGGTATCTACGTGAATCTCTACGTCCCCAGCCGCGTCAAGTGGTCGCGTCTCGGTGATCGCGTCGTCCTCACCCAGCGCACCGGCTACCCCCACCATCCATCCACACAAATCGAAGTCACCACCGACAAGACCAGTGCCTTCCGCGTTGCCCTCCGCATCCCCGCCTGGTCCGGCCCCAAAACCACCATCGCCGTCAACGGCGTACGCCAGGCCTCTAGCCCGGAGCCCGGCAAGTTCTACGCTCTCGACCGCACCTGGAAAACCGGCGACCACATCGAAGTCGAATTCGATATGCCCACCACGCTCGAGCCAGTCGACCCCCAGCACCCCAACCTCTTAGCCCCCGTCCACGGCCCCCTAGCACTCTTCGCCATCGGCAACGTACCGAAAACCCTCCGCCGCCAGCACCTTCTCGCCAGCACCCAGATCGCAACCGGCTCCACAGAATGGCAAACCAAAACCGACACCGCCTCCGTCACCCTCCGCCCCTTCACCGCCATCAACGACGAGCACTACCGCCTCTACCACGACCTGCCATCCTGACTAATTTTTGAGTTTGTTTTCCCGAGCAAAGTCGAAGGATCTTCAGTTGCTCTTCCTTTTGCCGTTTCTCTCCTCAGCACCAACGCCGGGTGCCCCACCCTCAGCGCGTCTTTGTCTTTGCGCTTAGGGTGGGATACCTCGAATCTCAACCCCGCTAATCATCGGGTGCCCCTTGTCCCGCTTTTGGGACATGGGATACGTCGAACCAAGTCGAAGGATCTGCAGTTGCTCTTCGCTCGACCCACCAACAATGCTCCGTGCCCCATCTTGGCGATTTCCCTCTATCGCAAGGGTGGGATATCTCGAACCTCAACCGCGCTAACTCGCTAACTCGCTAAAGGACTCAATTGCCCAACCCTGTCCCACTTACAATCCAAGACCAATTCGGCGCCATCGACATCTACGTCTTCGACCAGATCCTCCGCGGCAATCTCGCCCCCGGCATGCGCATCGTCGACGCCGGCTGCGGCTACGGCCGTAATCTCGTCCATCTCCTCCGCACAGGCTGTGAGATCTTCGCCGTCGACCGCAACCCCGAAGGCGTCGAACACGTCCGTCGCCTCTCCGCCTCGCTCAACACCGGCCTCCCCCCTGAAAACTTTCAGGACGCCCCCGTCGAGCGCATGCCCTTCCCCGACGCATTCGCCGACGCCGTCCTCTGCTCCGCCGTCCTCCACTTCGCCCGCGACGAAGACCACTTCCGCGCCATGCTCTCTGAACTCTGGCGCGTCCTCCGCCCCGGCGGCCTGCTATTCGTCCGACTCGCCTCCCGCATCGGCATGGAATTCCCCCGCATCGAGGGCGGCCTCTTCGAAATGCCCGACCATTCCCACTGGTTCCTCGTCGACGAAGAGATGCTCCTCGACCTCACCGAAGAACTCAACGCCGTATTAGTCGACCCGCTAAAGACAACCATCGTGCAAGACCTCCGCTGCATGACCACCTGGGTCCTCCGCAAACGCACCAACTGACGCACGGCATCGGCAACGGAGGAAGCAGGGGCCCTCATACCCCTGAACTCTCCGGCTCGATTCGTTGGCCTTTAGGCCCGGGCCTTTGATCAATCCGGTTTCATGCTCCCGCGGGTCTGCAGCTCCGGTTGGAGACTAGGTAGAAATGAGCGAATACTTCCCGGCTAGGCGATGATGCCCCGCACCGGAATCCCACGTCCGGTAGGGACGATCCGACAATAGCCCCGGGTGAAACCCGTGGAAGCCGCGCCCATTTCATCCCGCCCCCTGGAGAGGCGCGATGACCATGTCCGAGTTGTTTCCGAGTCGGCGGTCATACAACCAGAACTAGCTGAGACTCAGAACAACGTTCAGGAAGCCGACGTATGAGGATCACCCTGAGTTGGTGAGTCACTCAGTGATTTTGTATGAAAATTGGACGATGCAGAGACACAGGGGAATTCGGGGGACACGATACCTATTCCCGCCGCTTCGTCGAATTACTTTACACGCCCCGATACACTTCACAGCGGGTTGAGAGGTTTCAGCATGACTCTTCTGGCTGGATCAATCTCGATTCAACGCAGCAGCTTAAACTACTGTGAATGGGTATCCCCCCGTAGTATCCCGGTTGGGGCGCGCAATGGGAGCATTCGCCGTTCTTCATCCCCGCTATAGACCGTTCGTCACGAATAGCTTTACGCGCGATTTTTGCGACTGCTAGGGTGAGTCCAGTTTTGACCAGTGCGCGCTATGAAACTATAGCCCTCAATCAGGGAGTGTGAGATGGATCGACGGCGATTTCTGGCGAGCGCAGCTTCTCTAGGAATCATTGGCGTGTGGGCGACGCGATCGGCTGCCGCGTCGTCGCGAGTCGTATGGCGGGAGGACCGCGCGTCTTTCCCCCAGGGAGTCGCATCTGGCGATCCGGACGATCACAGCGTGGTCTTGTGGACCCGACGGCCATTCGACCAGGGCGAGCGGCAGGCACTGACGGTGGAGGTGGCGCGCGATGCGGATTTCCGCAGCGTCGTTGCCACGGCACGCGCGCCGGTGCTGGCGGCGGCTGACTGGACGTGCCGCGCGCTGGTCGGCGGCCTCTTGCCGGCGACGACCTATTGGTACCGCTTCACCGATGACAGTGGTGCCGGCAGCCGAATTGGGCGCACGATCACCGCGCCACGCGCCAGCGACCCGCGCCCCGTTCGCTTCGCCTTCGTGTCGTGCAACAGCGTCAACGAAGGCGCGCAGAACGCCTATCGCCGGATGATCTGGGAAGACGAGCGCGCGCCGGCCGATCGCAAGCTGGGCTTCGTGCTCCATCTGGGCGACTTCATCTACGAAGTGGTCGAATATCCCGACGAGGTGCAGCACCGTTATTCGCGCACCGTCTACGACCTTGGCCGCATTCCTGACGACCGCAAGGTGGGCAATTTCCACGTGCCGACCAACCTCGCCGGCTATCGCCATGTCTATCGCGCGCATATCAACGATCCCGACATCCAGGACGCGCGCGCGCATTTTCCGTTCGTCTGCATCGGCGACAACCACGAATTCTCGTGGCAAGGCTGGCAGAGCTTCATCGAATACGGCGGCAAGTTCGAGCCCGCGCAGCCGCTGCGCGTCGCTGCCAATCAGGCGTGGTGGGAATATATTCCGTCGCGCGTCCGCAAGGCCTCGGGCCCCGGGCTCGACCAGTTCGGCCCGCCAGCGGTGACGATCGCGCCGATCGACACATTAGACGATCATGGGTTCGGCGCCGAGGCCAACAACCGCACCGCCGTCGGCAGCATGACCGCCTATCGCGTGCTGCGCTACGGCAAGCATGTCGACCTGATCCTCACCGACTTCCACAGCTACGCGATGCGGAATCCCGGGGAGCGGCCCGAAACGGATGTGTTCGACTCCGACTTCCCGGTGGTTCCGCAAGAGTTGATGGAGATTATCGACGCGGGCAAGGACTATGCTGGCGGCAATCCCCCCGCGACGATCACCATCGGCGACAAGAGCGCGCCCAATTTCCGCAAGGACGAGCCCGCCTACACCATGCTTGGCCGCGAGCAGAAAGCGTGGCTTAAGGAGCGGCTGACTGGGTCGACCGCGACCTGGAAGATCTGGGGCGCGACCAACGGCACGCTGGACATGCGGACCGATCCGCAGAACCTGCCCGCCGGGCTAACGAAGGACAAATGGCCGGGCAAGGATTTCGGCACCTTCCCCGGCGTTGATTTCAGCGGGGCGTTCAGCGAGCGTGCCGAAATCTATAACACGGTCCGCGACCACAAGCTGTCGGGGTTCGTCACCATCTCGGGCGACCGCCACAGCTTCTGGGCCGGCTATGCCGCCCCCAAATTGCCACCAGCCGGGTTCGACCCGGTGGGGCTGAGCTTCATCACCGGTTCGATCTCCGCCCCCGGTCTCGGCGAAGCGGCCGAATACATGAAGGACTTCCCGTTCCTTCCGCTGTTTGTGCGCAAGGCGCCGGGTGCCGCGCCCGAAGCGACGATCAACCTGACGGTCAAGCACGGCGTGCGCGCGGCGCTCGAATATGCTGCGAGCGGCGACATCGCGAAGGCGCGGGCGGCGACCAATCCCGATGTCGCGCCGCACCTGGAATTCGTTGACATGGCCGGGCACGGCTATGCAGTGGTCAGTGCTAGCCCTGACGCGATCGATACCGAATTCATCTGCATCGTCCGCCCGATCACGCGTGCGGCCACCCCCGACGGCGGTCCGCTGCGTTACCGTGTATCGCATCGGGCCAGGCTGTGGCAGCCGGGCACGCCGCCGAAGCTGGAGCAGCGCGTCCTTGAAGGGGATGCGAAGCTGTCAGTTTGATGGCTTGTCATCGCATAGGCAGCAAAGCGTCCCACGCGCGGCCGTGTGTTGCCGACTGGGCCCGGCAAGACCGAAACGATGCTCGCGACCAGCAATGACCACTTCCCCTCGCCTCCGAGCCACTCGTGCTCTCCGCAAGCGAACCACTGAATGCGCCGCCGGTCGGTCCCTTAATAACAGCCACAATCCAGTCCATGCGCCCTTTTCCCGGCGCATGGACTCAAAGCTGTAAGGCCACGAAGCGGCAGTTGACCCCACCGCAGGTGGTCACTTTGCTTCAGGTTTGCGGCGCGCCACCAGCACCACGTCTGGGTCCTCAATGGTCATCACCATCACCGCATCCTCCGCCTTGAAGCGGATATGCGCCGTTGGTGCGCCTGCGGGATGAAATACGTGGTCGCCGACATGGTGGAGAGGCCTCCCCATCATTCCTCTCCGCGCCCAGCTCAGCATTCCGTGGCCCCATGTCACATCAATCTGCTGGTTCGACGCCGAACCGAATGCGTAGGTTCCACTCAACGCCGCCGCATCGCTTTCTGACAGTGGCGCCAACGGTTCAGCATCCGCATCTCCCACCGACTTCAGGTACTCAAACACTGCACGGCTCGCGTCTCCTCCGGCCTTGGCGTGAGCCAGCAGGCTGATACAGTGCGGCCCAGGAATGCGTTGCACACCGGGTTGCGCCGTGACGAATGCCTTCACCACTTCCAGATGGCCCAGCATGGTCGAAGAGAAGATTGACGGCCTGGCTCCCTTCGAGATCAGGTACTCGGCAATGGGGCGATTGCCCATGTGCGACGCCGCGCCCAAACACGTTTCCCAGTCACCGAACCCCCAGTCCCACGAGGCCCGCGCCAGCTCCGGGCGCACCTCCACCAGTTCCTTCACTTTTCCGAGGTCGAAGTGCGAGACGGTCACAACCTCGCGAATCAGTTCCGGTGGCTGCGTAGGAAATTGGTCAGAGACAGACGGCGCCGCGGACTCCTTATTCTGGTCCGGACCAGCGAGGCCGAACAGCTTCGCCTCCATCCCCATCATCTGCAGTGGCAATATAGTTGACGCAAGTTTCAGAAAGTTACGACGCGGCCGAACAGTAAGCATGCTTCCCTCTCAGCCAGCACCATGGCTGATCGGAGCCCGCCCGCACAAGCCGAATTCGCGTGATGGGGAACCAGAAAAATGTGAGGAGCTAACTACCCGTCAATTCATCTGTTTCGGAACTGCGGTAAGGGACTTCCCGTCGAGTCTCGAATCACTGCCGCAGAAAACTCGGTCGCAATCTTCTGCGCGGCCTCCAGTTCAACCCCCAGCGAGTCGGCGGTCGGCCGATCCATCAGCGACACCCAGATGTGCGTCTGCTCCGGCATCCGAATCAGGCTGGCCAGAATCCTCGCCTGCGTCCCGCTCCCCTGCACCTGCCCCAGCACCACGTAGCGCGCGTGCAGCTCTCCAGCGATGTCCCGCAGGTTGCGCTTGTCTCGCGGCAGTCGCAGGATCGCCGCGTTGCCGACGACTCCAAACTGTTGACCGCCCAGCGTCGTCAGTTGTCCCACCAGGTTGTCTGTCAGCCCGTCGCTGAATCGCATCATGCCTGAGTCGCCGGTCTCGTTATCAAACCGCACCACAGCCACAATTGGGTGCTTCTTCGCCTCAGCCCGGGTCCGCATCACGAATCCCGTGTAACCCCCGACGGCAAGCAGCACCAGCGCGCACGCTATGGCAAAGGCATACGGAGGAAATCGCCTGCGCCCGGAATCTTGCCCTGCCCCTTGCGCGAAACTCGCTGCCGCTGGCTCCTTTATCTCTGAAACGGTTTCGGCGGGAGCACTCACTGGAGCGATGAACTGGTACCCCCGCTTGGGTATCGTGCGGACATACCGTGGTGCCGTGGAGTCATCGCTCAGCGCCGACCGTATCTGGGCGATGCAGAAGTTCAATCCGCGCTCGAAATCGACAAACGTCTCGCCGCCCCACACTGCTTCCCTTAGTTCCTCGCGGGAGACCACTTCACCCGCCTTCATGAGCATGCAGCCCAGCACCTGCGCCGGCTGCGGCTGCAGGCGAATCAGCACACCCTCCCGCCGCAGCTCGCGCCGCGACGCATCAAACTCGAAGAGTCCAAATCGAAATTGACTGCTGGTCATTTTTCCCCGCCGTCCCCACACAAAAGCCCCACCCAAAGGTGGGGCTTCGTTGATCCTAACTCCGCTCACGGCCGGTCGTAGAAGCGGAAAAAGAGGCTCGGTTTGGCGGCAGGCTCGGCTTTCGCGACCAACTCCGTTTCCTGATTTGCGCTGAGCGGGGTGAAGTCGCGGGCCAGCTGCACGTTCTGCTCAAGCTGGGCAATGTTGTCACAGCCAATGATGATGGTGCTCACGGGCTTGGACAGCGTGTAGTAGACCGCTTCCTTCATGGTCAGTGTGCCGGGGTTGGTGGTCTGGATGGTCATGCCTTCCCAGGAGTGCTTCTGAGCTTCAACGGGCGGCGGGTTCCACGACGACAGCAGGCGGCCGCGGCCGGGGATTTTCATTCCGATGATGCCCATCTGCTTCTCGACCGCCAGCGGCAACAGCTTCTCGTTGAAGCTGTAGTGGTGCGAGTCGGCGGCGTTCATAGCCATCAGGATGCAGTCGAAGTCGTGGCGGTGGATGCACTCCATCAGCGCTTCAGGCCGGTAGTGGCCTGTGATGCCGAGGTGACGAACCACTTTCTGCTCCTTCATCTCGAGGAGGGCTTCCATGGCGCCGCCCTTGGCGAAGATCTGGTCCACATCGTATTGGGTGCCCACATCATGCAGCTGCCACAGGTCGATGTGGTCGGTGTCGAGCAGTTCCAGGCTCTTATCGATCATGCGCATGGAGGCGTCGCGGGTGCGCTCCTTGGTTTTGGTGGCGAGGAAGGCTTCGCTGCGGCGCTTGGCCATCACTTTGCCGACGTACTGCTCGGACCAGCGATCGGGGCCGCCGTAGATGGACGAGGTGTCAATGTAGTTGACGCCGAGGTCGAGGGCGCGCTCGATGATGGGGACAGCGGTATCAAAGTTGTTGGGCTTTTCGAGCGCGGCCTGTCCGCCGAGGGAGAAGATTCCGACTTTGTAGCCGGTCCTGCCCAGGTTGCGAGTGGGCATGGCCTTGAGGGTGACGGGATTAGAGGGGAGGGGCGGCATTTCCTTCTTGGAATCCGCCAGGATTGCCGCGGGGGCTACCAGGGCTGCGGCAACGGCTCCGCCGGCCTTCAGGAAATCGCGACGGCCTTGTTGCCGCAGTTTCAATTGCTCACTCATGGTGTCCTCCACCGGGTAGAAATCGACGGGACCATCATAAACCTCTTGCGCATGCGGCAACAGTGACGATTGATCTATTGGACTTGCGCGCCAAATTGCGAATAATAAAAACGGGTTAGTCTCATCGGTTGAACGAGTTACGAGGTGATGCGGGGGGAATTTCGTTTGAATGTGATTTGGAACACAGTGAAGAGGTGGAGGGGTGAAAAAGTGAAGAAGTGAAGAAGTGAAAAGGATCAGGAGCAGCGACGAGTTGGTCGAGAATGCGGGTGCGGTGATCATGGCTGCTCCTTTCTTGATGAGGTCCTGGTGGTGAAAAGCGAAACGCCCGCTGGTTAGCGGGCGTTGCTTTTTTTGTCTCTATTTCAAGTATGACAGGTTCGCACAATTAATAATGGATTTTTGAATATATTTGTTTTCTTTGTAATGAGCGGGTTGCAACGATTTCCACAGCGCAGGGACTTGACAACATTTTCGGCGGTGGTGTTTTAGGGGCTCATTCGGGGTAACGGCAAAAGGATCTGGTTTCATGTTGGGGAGGAATGAGGCAAAGTAAGGCTCTTCGAGCTCGCGTAGAACAGTTTCAGTGACCCCGTCTGAGCTGGGAAGAGCAGGCCTCAGGGCCCAAACAGGTTGCGAAAAAAAGCCTGAATTCGATCGAAAGGGCCGAAAAGCAATCCCGCAGGCGCTAAAGCCCACTCATTTTATTGCTCTTAACGGCACGACTGAAGTCGTGCCCTGACTCGTTTCGTCCGCCCACCCGAGTTTTTCCGCAGCATGTAAAGGCCGCGGCGATTATGGGGGGGGAATTATCGAGGATAAATCCCCGGTCCACCGGATAGTTCCCCAGCCTACGGATAGATACCCAACCTGCAGGATGAATGCCGAGCGACCACCTGAAGAAGAGACTTGACGTCATACACTGTGCGTTATACAGTATGTGAAGTACAGTGTATGGGGTACAGCATGACAGTTGCCGAAAACATGTTTGAGAACCTTCGTTTGGAGCTGCGGCGGGGGTGTTTGACACTGGCGGTACTGGCGCAACTGCGGCAGGAGCATTACGGGTACACCCTGCGGAAGGCGCTCACTGAACGCGGGCTGGCCATCGACGAGAGCACGCTTTATCCGCTGCTGCGACGGCTGGAGACGCAGGGGTTGCTGACCAGCGAATGGCGCGAAGAGGAGAAGCGGAACAAGCGTTTCTATCGCCTGAGTGCCGATGGGGAGACGATGTTCACCCAGCTTTTGGACGAGTGGAACGCAATCAACGCCTCGCTCTACAAGATTCTGTGAAACGAACAGACTTTGAACCGGCGCGCTGGGACGCGCACAAGAAGGAAGATGCCATGGAACTTCTCGATCGTTATTTGCTGGCTGTACGGAAGCACCTGCCGTTGGCTCGGCAGGCGGATATTGTTGCTGAACTCCGGGCCAATCTTGAAGCACAACTGGAAGAACAGGAGAGCGAGCTGGGGCGGCCGCTTACCGAGGGCGAGGCAATTGACTGGCTCAAGCGGCTGGGTTCGCCGACGGAGATGGCGGCGAAGTATCAGCCGCTGCGCTACCTGATTGGGCCGACGATTTTCCCGACTTACTGGATGATTTTGCGGCTTGCGGTGCTGTGGGCGTCGGTGGCGTGGGCGGTGGCCACGGTGGTTCGGATGATTACGGAGGGGCACGGGCCGGAGTGGCTGGCGCAGGCGCTGTGGAGTTATCCGGGGGTGCTGGCCGCAACGGTGGCGTGGGTGACGGGAGCTTTCGCGGCCTTTGAGTATGTCGCGGTGCATTATCCGAACATCATTCCGGGGAATCTCACGCATTCTTCAGCCTGGTCGCCGACGTCGCTGCCACGTCTGGAGAAGGACGATCGGCCGGGGAAGCGGCGGACATTTGCGACAGCGGTAGCGGAGTTTGTGGCGGAGTTTGCGTTGATCATCTGGCTGCTTCTGATTCCGCGTTATCCGGTGGTGTTGATGGGGCCGGGGGCGATTTACCTGGAGCACTCGGCAATCCGGCTGACGCATATTTCCGTGGAATTTTTCTGGGTGATTGTGGTGTTCAACGTAGTGCAGCTGGCGTGGCACGGCTACAACCTGCTGAGCGGCAATTGGGCGGTGAAGGGCGTGCTCCAGAAGTTGGCGGCGAAGGCGATGGGCGTGGTGCCGGTTCTGCTTTTGTTAACGGCGCCGGGACATGTTTTTCTGGAAGTGAACCCGGACGAAGCAGCACGGATGCCGGCAGATCTTGACCTTGCAATGCTGAATCACTATCTGTTCACGTCGGTAATCGTTCTTTCGTTCATTGTGACGATTCAGCTGGTATTGGAGATATGGAAGGTGGGGATGGGGGGGTACCGGAGGGGAATGGCGCCGGGGCGGTAAGGTGAGACATTTGGGGAGAACAGGGCTTTCGGCGGCTAGTGTCCTCTCTCTAAAGTTCTTTGTAAAACTCACGAAAGACAAAAGCAGATTCTTCGACTCACCACCCCCGAACTGAAAAACGTTCGGGGCCCGTTCGCTCAGAATGACAGCTTCTGTTTTGTTATGAACTTAAGAGACAGGACACTAGATGTATTTTCCAGAATTCTGTAGTCCCGAACTTTGTTGGTATCCCACCCATTCCGCTGCAAAACGCGGAATGGATGGGGCACGCGAGTCTACGCGTCAATCCGAAAATGCTCTAGGCACTGTAGTTCGCCACCACGCGGGCTACCTTTCCGGTTTCCGTTAGCTCCATGAACTCGGCGGTGCGAGTGTCCTTCTGGTTTGTGTAGTAGAGGACCAGGCTGTTAACGCCCCATAGGAAGTCTTCGAGGTGAAAGCGGAGATCGGGGTAGGCCTGGAGGCCTCGCTGAAAGTAGGCGCGCAAGCCTGCCTTTCCGACGACCCTGCCATCGTGGGTCCCCAATAGCTGGGCGGCGACGGGCGAGGTCAACTCGATTGCGTCGTCGTAGTGAGACATGATGGCGTCGAGATCATGGGCGTTCCAGGCTGCCACCCAATGGTTGGCGAGATGCGAGGCCTCTTCTTTCGTCATGGCGCGTGCTCCTTGTGTCCTGTCTCTAAAGTCATTTCTAAAACTCACGAAAAACAAAAGCAGATTCTTCGACTCACCACCCCCGACCTCCACCCCAAAGAGCAAAGATCGCTCGTTGGGGACCCCGGAACTGAAAAACGTTCGGGGCCCCATTCGCTCAGAATGACAGCAGCCGTTTTGTTATGAACCTTAGAGACAGGACACAAATTGACGGTTCATCAACATGGTAGCTGCGCGGCGAGGAACGGCCAGGAGGAGCAGATTCGAGAAAATTGTCGCCAAAGGATTGCAGCGCCGGATAGACTCCTCTTCTTTGTGGTCTTTGTGAATCGATTCAATTGAAGGGGAGCTTGATCAATGGCTGCGAGGAATGGCTGGTTTGCTGGTGGTGATTGCTGGTCACGAGTTGGGCGACTTGTGGTGGGGCTGGTTTTGATTTTGTCTGCGAGCGAGGCGGGAGCGCAGGTGGTGCCGCCAGCGCTTGAGTCGCCGCCAACGGGGCCGCCGCAGACGGGATCGCAGGGGCAGAAGCTGATGGGGATGCCGAAGTTTCATGAGCCTGCGGCGTACAACTTTGATGAGCACGGCGGGTTCAAGCAAATTTTTGACGGCAAGAGCTTTGCCGGATGGGACGCCGATACGACGATCTGGCGCGTGGATAGCGGCTTGATGATTGGCGAGACACTGCAGGGCAAGCCTAAGGGGAATAACTACATTGTGTATCGCGGAGACAAGGCGCGCGACTTTGACCTGAAGCTGCGAATGAAGATTGAGAAGGGCGGCGGGGGCGGGATTCAATATCGCAGTGTGACGGGGGTGCCGTGGTCGCGGCCGCAGCCCGAGGGACTGCCACCGTACGATTTGAAATTCATGATGACGGGACCGCAGGCGGACTTCTGGTTTCCGGTGACGGCGTCGACGGCGATTTTCACGGGGCAGTGGTACTCGGAAAACACGATGCAGGGAATTTGGCGTATCGCGGGCAGGTAACGCAGTCGCTGCCGGGAGAGACGAATCGGCTGGTGGCGCGGATTGGCGATATACAGGCGCTGGGCGG
>JANXQR010000206.1 GCA_025353435.1 Acidobacteriota bacterium
AAAGTGTCCCTCTTGCGCAGGAGTTGGGCGCGACCGCTCCGGCGACAACCTTGCCATCCAGATCAAGAACCCGCGCTTCTACAAATGCTGGGCCGGCTGCACGAAAGAAGAGATTCGGGCCGCGCTTGGCCAGCCCATCCCCACGCGCGCGGCGATTTAGGGAGTGAGTATGAAGGCCGTTCCCGCAAAACGGAAGCCCGAATCCGCCTCATTGCGCCATGCTCTTCACGGGCTCGCGCTTCCGGCCAGCGTGCTCAGGGCGCTCCAGAAGCGAGGCATCTATTGCACCCCCGGAATCTCACTGGAACACCAGTACCTGGCCAAACGGTATGTGCTGCGCGGCGTGGAGTCAGGCGGCGCGGTCTCCGACATGGGAAGAGCGTGCGCCTTCGTTTCGCCTGAAGGAGATGCATTGCCGTGGTTGCAGTCGCTCGACTCGATTGCCGTGAATGGCCGTCATGCGATCTTCCTTGCGGAGAGCCTGGTGCGCGTGGAGATCCTGCGCACCGTGAGGACATGCGAGCTGGCGATCACGCTCCACACTTTGTCTCACATGCCAGGCCGCAATCGCCCGGAGGTCGCTACGACACTGCTCTTCCGCGGGCGAGATGGTGTGCTCCCCATCGATCTCTGGAAGGACGAACACCGCGCGCTCAGGGGAAAGTTGACTCCCATCTTCTATGACCGCGCGGGCGAAGTGCTGCAACTGCCGCAACGGTTTGAAGAGGCGATCAGAAAAGTGACGGCGGCCGTTTGCTGCGTCGGCTGCAAGCATTCACATGCCGGAGTGCCGCCGGTCGCCGGAGGATTGAGACCATGACGCACCCCATCAAAGCTGCGATCACAGTCGGCGAGCCGAACTGGACTCCGCTTGAGCTGCTCCTTCCTGCTTGCGAGCTTGAAAACTTCATGTACATGGGGCGCGCCGGGGAGATCGAGTTGTACAAGCACTGGCTCACGCGCCGCTATCTCAACATCAGTGCGGACGGCCAGCGGTTCTACCACTATTCCGACGGAACGTATGTCGAGGTCACCAAAGCTGTGGCTCTCGACCATGTACGCAACCGAGACCACTAGGAAAGGAACAATCACCATGGCAAAGAGCGTCAACAGGACTTTTCTGCTCGGGCACGTTGGCAAGAATCCCGAGGTCGGAACAACACCGGGCGGCACGCTCGCCGTCAACTTTTCTCTCGCGACTACGGACCGGGAGAAGGACCGTCAGGGCAATTGGTCCGACAGGACCGAGTGGCACAACCTGGTCGCTTACGGACGGACCGCGGAGATCGTACGAGATTATGTGAGCAAGGGCACGCAACTCCTCATCCAGGGCAAGATCCAGACGCGCTCATGGGATAACAAGGAATCCGGGCAGAAGCGGTACTGGACGGAGATATTCGTCCATGATCTGACGCTGCTGGGCGGCGGCCACGGGGAGAATGGCGGCTCCGCT
>JANXQR010000219.1 GCA_025353435.1 Acidobacteriota bacterium
AGTCGGCTCTCTGATTCAAGCCCGACGTGCGCGGCCTGAGAAGAGTTACGGACCGGCCAGAGTCTACCCTGGATTCCAGACCGTTGCCCTAGTGTAGGCCGCGTGAGCTAACTGTGGTCAATGATCCATTGCCGGCCGGAACCCGCTCTGCCAACGACAATTCCCATTATGTTCTCTGGAAACTCTTCGTCGCAACGGGCGAAATCGTCGTCCGCGAGACCTCGGCTAAGGCTTCTCCACCGCAGGCGTAGGCGAGGCCGAAATGCTCAGCTTGTTCATCAGTGACAGCAACTCCACAGGGAGCGGGAAAACGATTGTCGTGTTCTTCTCCACGCCAATCTCGGTCAGCGTCTGCAGATAGCGCAGCTGAAGAGTCAGTGGCTGTGTGGCGAGCAGCGCGGCCGCATCTACCAGCTTTTGCGCGGCGTTGAATTCGCCCTCCGCATGGATGATCTTCGACCGCTTCTCACGTTCCGCCTCCGCCTGCTTGGCCATGGCGCGTTGCATCTGTTCGGGCAGGTCCACCTGCTTCACTTCGACTGAAGCCACTTTTACGCCAAACGGCTCGGTGCGCTGGTCGATGATGCTTTGAATCCGCAGATTGAGCTTGTCACGATGGCTCAGTAACTCATCCAACTCGACCTCGCCAAGAACTGTACGCAGCGTGGTCTGCGCAAACTGCGAAGTCTGGTAGACGTAATTCTGCACCTTGATGGCGGCTAGGTTTGGCTCGACGACATAAAGCGTCACAACGGCGTTTACCTTGATCGTCACATTGTCCCGCGTGATTACGTCTTGCGGCGGCACTTCCAATACTTCCTGGCGCAAGGAAATACGAACCATCTGGTCGAATGGCCGGAACACAAATATGACGCCCGGACCCTTGGGAGGATTCAGCGCGCGACCCAGCCGAAAAATCACACCCCGCTCATAGTCGCGCAGGATCTTGATTGAATTGAACAGATAAAGTGCGATGATGGCCACGAAAACAAGAATCGGAATGGGCAGAGCTGCGAGCATTTGATCTTCCTTTTTACCACGCGTACTGTCAGCCGAATTGTACTCCAGCCAAGCTCAAACCACGGTAGGCGGCGGCTGCAACGGAGTGACCCGCAACAGGTACTCGTCTCGGCCAATCACGAGCAATTGCGTACCTTTTGCGATAGCCTGATCGGCAACTGCCCTCCAAATTTCGCCCTCCACAAGTATGTGACCCTCCGGCGTGAGAGGCTCCATGGCAGAAGCAAAATGACCAACCAGCGCGTCGATCCCAACGCGAGTCTTCAGTCGTCGCGCCCTCACGGCCAGTCGCACCAGAAACGCTGTAATCGCTCCGAACGCCGTGCTCAACGCCAGCGCGATCCACGGATTGACAGCCATCTCTGGGATTGGCGCCGCCACCAGCGTCAGCGTACCCAGCGTGAGACACACAATGCCCGCGATAGCCAGCGCTCCATGGCCGCCGAACTTTGCCTCAAGCGCAATCAGAACCGCCGCCGCAATCAGCAGCATCACGGCGGTATAGCGAATGGGCAGAAGGTCGAGCGCAAAAATCGCCAGCAGCACCATCAGTGTGCCCAGCGCACCTGGAACGATGGTTCCCGGCGTGTTGAATTCCATATAAATCAGCAGCGCACCGCCCACCAGCAGCAGCAGGGCAATGTTGGGATTAATCAGCCACCCCAGCATGTCTTCGCGCAGTGTCGGCCTCACCAACTCGATGCGCGCATTCGCAAGATGCAGTGTCTGCTTGCTGCCATCCATCCGCGTGATTTCGCGATTGTTCAGGTCAGCAAGAAGCTGGGTTTCATTCGGAGCAATCAGGTCAATAAGGTGCTTGTCGAGCGCCTCTTCCGCCGTGTAAGAGTGAGAGCTCTGCACCGCAGCAATAGCCGCATCGACGTTGCGGTTTCGGTGGCCCGCGTAGGAACGCAAAAATGCTTCCGCGTCGTTCTCCACCTTCTGTGCCATGGTTTCATCGGGCTTTCCGACTTCAAACACCACGTGCGCCGCGCCGGCGTTTGTCCCCGGCGTCATCGCCGCCACGTCCGCCGCCTCCAGCACGAAGAATCCTGCCGATCCCGCGCGAGCACCCGCCGGAGTCACATACAGAATCACCGGAACACGCGAGCTCAGAATCGCTCCCGCCATGTGCCGCATCGAGTCCACCAGCCCGCCCGGTGTATTGATCTCGATCAGTACTGCGGTCGCATGATCGTCCTCGGCGCGCGCGATCGCTCGGTCAAGCTGCCCCGCGGTCACAGGCTGAATCGTGTCATCGAGCACGAGCTTCTCAACCAGCGGCTGCTGCGCCCTTGCCGCACATCCGCCGCCCACAAGCGTTGCCGCCAGAAAAACTCTCGCCGCAATCCGCAAAGCTCGCCGAGCCTCGCAGCTCACGGTCATCAAACCGAAGTTCGAGCAAAGCATGTTGTGCTCCTTCGGGACAGCTACTGCTTCCCCTGTCCCTGACGCGCACTCACCTGGCGTAGGACATCCTGTGCGGCTTGGCTGTTTGGATTCAGTTTCAGCGCCTCACCTGCATCGCGGGTGGCGTCATCCAAATGGCCGGCGGACAGTTCCAGGCGAGCCAACACAAGATACGCACTGGCTGTGGGGCGCAGTTCCAAAGCTGCCTGCGCCTCCTTGCGGGCGCCCGCAGTGTCGCCCGTGCGCTCCCTTACCTCGGCCAACCCCTCGTGGGCGTCCTCGACGCGGCCATCCGCCGTTACTGATGCTTGGTAAAGCCGCTCAGCTTCGCGCAGCAGGCCCCGAGAAAGGTAGTCCCGCGCTTGACTCGCCAATGTCTTCGCGCGTTGCTCCGGCGTCAGTGCGGCCAGTCGCGTTGACTCCATCTGGTCCATCATCACCGACGCCTGGCGGAACGCCACCGCATCGAACGCGCGCACAATTCGTTCCAGCGGCTCGGCTGATGAGGCGGCGGATGGGTCCTTCCATGCAGTGTCCAGGTCCAAAGCTTCACTGTCGGTGGGCCGCATCTTCAAGTACTGCGCCAACTCCGCAATCGCTCCCGCCACATCGTTATGCCGCTTCAGGCTCACTGCAAGGTTGAAGTGGTAGTCCGCATCAGTGGGGTCCGCGGCCACTGCCTGGCGGAACAAGGCGGTGCCATCGTGTCCCTGCCGGCTGATCGCAACTCCCTCGTTGTTCAGGACCGGCGCCAATGGAAGCACGCGGGCTACTCCCCCGAAAGCTATCTCGGCCTTCGCATAATTGCCTGAGAACATCAGCGACAGCCCGCGGTAGAAACCTGCCTCCAGCGCATCGGCGTCATTGCCCGTGACCTTGGCAAACGCAGTCGCTGCATCTTCGAACTGCTGCTCGGCGTAGTCCTCCCGCCCAAGCGCCATCCACGCCGCGCTGATATTGGGGCTCAACTTGACGGACTCCTGCAGGTGCCGCAGTCGCTCCGCCTGGTCCTGCTCGGTAATGCCGCGAATGTATTGCTCGAATGCGTCCAGGGGAAGGTTTGCGCCCGCGGCCACAAACGTTTCCTCTGAACCGCCAAACTGAGGATCCAGTTGCTTCGTCAGCTTCCACGCCAGCGAGTCGAACAGCGCAATCAGGTTGCCCATCTCGCCGCTCGCACGGATCGGATCGCTCATGCGCAGGTGGGGCACGTCCACAATCCGCGCCTCTGCCTCAATCTTGGTGCCGGCAGCCTGGTAGCTGCCCAGTACGATCCAGTCCACGTCCATCGTCTGCGATAACTTCAGAGCGCTCGCCCGTGATGGCTGAAATCCCGGTGGCAGACCAAGATGATCGAGAGCATACAGCCGATCGGCGCGGCTCAATGGCGCATACCCCGCCGACGCAAGCCGGCTCGACAAAATCTCCGGTACCGCCTCGCGAATCCACTCGAGAGTCGGTTGCCCCGTCGCGTTGTCGAACGGAAGCACCAGCAGAATCCGTCCATGCTCCTTCGCGGAGTCAGCAGCATCCTGCCCTCGGGCGGCACTGCAAACGGCAAGCGTGGCAGCTAGAACAATAGCTACCAATCGCCAAGTATGGCGCACGAATTGAAAAAAATGAGCGTACACGACAGCCTGATTATAGGCGTTAAGGACCGGAGGTGGCCGTCGTGGTCCGCATCGGCAGCCTTACTATGCCTCCCTCGGCCATAGCCTCAAACTGCCGGTTAAACCGCAGCACGCCCGCCCACATCCCATCATCGTGCGCCGTCCACAACACCGTCCCATTGAGCCGATGCGCCACCACCTCCGGCGACAAGTCATGGTGCAGTCCAAAGTAACGCTCATCGAGCGCCTGGCTCCTCCGCCCCAGCATCACCAGCGGCGGCGGATCGAACTTGGTCGAAAACACCAGCGCGGCCGAATAGCGCCCCGGCTCCTCAGCCGCACGCTCAATCTGCGCCTCTGAAAAATCGTCGATTGCCCACACGTCCCACGGCTCCTTCACGTAGCCAAGCTCGGGCCGCTTCAATTCATCCGTCACTGGCCACGCCGAAAGAACTGTCGCTCCCGGATAGGACTTCGTCAGTTGCGCAATCGCCGCCTGGTGCAGCCGGATCAGGTGCGCATAGGCCAGATTGTCTTCCGGGGCAAACCCATACGGCGGATTCACAAACAGCCCCGCCACAAACGCCGCCGCCGACAGAACTGCCAACGCAGGCCAGTACGGCACCCGCCGTTGAAACGTCGATACCGCCAGCACCAATACCAGCGGATACATAGGCAGCAGGTAGCGGCACAACAACGCGCCGCCCAGCACGCTGAACACCAGCGCATTCACGAGTAAAAGAATGAAAATGCGATTGCGCACGCCCACGCTTAACCCAACGCGCTCATTCCCTTCGGTATCGCGCCGCGGCTGCAGCAAAAGGGCCGCCAACGCTAGCAGCACTGGCACAAACATATTCATATGTCCGTACAGGTGCAGCAGCCGATGTCCGAACGCAGCCAGAATTCGCAGCGGCGTAAGAGTCTCCTGTGCGTTGTAGCGCAGAAAATCCGCATTGCCAAACATAAACCCCGTCTTGGCGTAATGCCACCCGTACCATGCCGCCAACGGCACAACGCAACTCGCCAGCCACGCCGACTCCACAATCAGTCGCAGCCGTTCCGAGCTTTGCGCCCGCAGCCCCGTAACCAGACAAATCACAGCCAAAGTCAGCGGCACAAAAATTGCCGTCTCCTTTGAAAGCGCCGCCGCCATGAACCACGCAGCCGCAACGCGCGGCCTTCGCTCACCTTCCGGCAGCGCGTACACCAGCCCCCACATCGTGCACGCCGCCGCGAAAATGTCTGCGTGCGCCAGCGTGCTTTGCGCAAACCATATCGGGTACAGTCCCGTCAGCACTACCACCCAGAACGCCACCGCCTTCGACCTGGAGATTCGCAGCGCCAGCCGCCACACGCCCAGCAGCCCGAGCGACGCCACCATCAGCACTGCCTCGCGCGTGACTTCGGGATAGTAACCAGACGCCTTCCACCACAGTGCCAGGTAGATGCTGGGCAGCGGCGGGTGCGCGTTACTCGCAGTCGAAGATGGAATCAGCGACCCGGTGCGAAAGAAATCCCACGCGGCAGGAATGTAGTAGCCTGCCTCATCCCAGAAGTAGGGAAGCCGCAGCAGCGTGAAATGGGTCAGATAAAGCGCGGCGAAGATGACCGGAAAAATCATCCACAAGGGAAAGGGGGCATCTCGGCGCGGTGGCTCGATCAGCTTTCTCAAGCGCAAGCGATTCATCCTCGAACGCTAAGTGTACGCGAGCAGCTTGCCTCTAAGTTCTCCGCAATCCAGTATTCGTCAGCCAGTCTTGCGCGGCAACCGCACCGTAAACCGCGTATCCCCCGGCTTCGACTCCACATCGATCTTGCCGCCAAACTTCTGCGTCACTATGCGATGCACAATCTCCAGCCCCAGCCCCGTTCCCGAACCCTGCGGCTTGGTCGTAAAGAACGCTTCGAAAATATGTGGACGCACATCTTCCGGGATCCCCGACCCATGATCGCTAATTGAGACCGCCAGCCACTCCGGCTCAATCCAAGTGCTGATCTCGATCTGCCCATTCGCAGGCGACGCATCCGCCGCATTGTCGATCAGGTTCGTCCACACCTGGCTCAGTGCCGACCCCCGCGTCGCAATCGTCGCCGGCGTCGCCCCAAAGAACTTCTCCACCTTGATCTGCTTGATCCGCAGCTTGTGTCCCAGAATGGTCAGCGTACTCTGCAGGCTGTCGTGGACATCCAGTTCCTTCGACGGTGTCTTCTCGTCGTATGCAAACTTCACTTTGTTCTCAATGAACACT
>JANXQR010000227.1 GCA_025353435.1 Acidobacteriota bacterium
TACGCCAGTTGCGCCTCATCGTCGAGCATCGCGATCAAGCCTGTGCTGACCAGCACCGTGCCAGTCGAAAACGACTCCGCTTTCGGAATGGGATCAAGAAGAATTTTGAAGGAGTAGATGTTCGGGGAATCCTTGGGGACCAGGCGCTGGCCAATGGAATTCATGTACCTTTGCAACATCGGATTGTTGTAGAGCTGGCCATAATGCTCCCTGAAAGTCGCATACTCGGGGCCAGACAAATCACCGAAGTGGGCCGAGGAGTTGATGTTGTAGATGTAGTTCAGGTCTCTGCGGCGAACCTCGTCCCACTGAGCCTGAATCTCGTCCTTGACCTCGGGCCGCTGTTCGATGTCCGCGATCTTTTTCTTGTCGGCGTCGTTGTACTGGGGAGCGACGGCCGCAGATCCAGGCATTTGGGCGATCGCGCAGGTGCTGAATAGGCCTAGCAGAACGGAAGCAATTGCCTTTGTTTGTGAGATTTGCATGAGGTCAACCTCTGTTTTGCAGGTTTGATGGTTTGTCGTCGCAGCAGGCTTTTTGGGGAAGACGGACAATTTTAACGATACATTTTCTCACGGGCTCGTCACTGACATTTGTCAAACACAGAACGAATTCTTGTGAAACTATTGTCAGTTATATGAAGCTCGTCGTGTTCGCCCTTGCGGGGCTGGCCCTTTTGCAACTCGACGGAGTAGGCGGACAGGTCTCCGGCGCTCATGTTCCATGGCTGGTGCTCCCCGAGATCGATGGGCGCGTGTCGGGGAATGATGCAGCGGAATTCAGCAACCTTCCCGATTCTGTCCAGTCGATGGTGATCCACATCCCCGCTGGCGGCCCGCATATCAACTACGGAACCATCCATACCAAGGTGAACACTGAGTCGGCGGATATCGCCACGAAAAGTGCAAGCGGCGCCGGCGGATTTGAACTCAAGGTTGACCTGACGGCAGCCGGGGGATTCCGCTTTCAACCGGGTAGAAACTCCGTCGAACTGGAGTATCAGGATCAGTTTGGAAGGCAGAAGTACTTCAATTTCTTGATTGATTTTCAAAGCGGCCCGGCATCGCGCGGGATCATTCCCGAGACCGTAAACCGACCGCCGGAGAAACGCGCCGCCAAGCTTTATGCAGTGGTGATAGGAATCTCCCGCTACGACCAGTTTGGCTCTTCGATTGGAAATTTGAAGTTCGCCGACAAGGATGCGATGGGATTCCTGGATTTCCTGAAGTCCCCGTCCGGTGGCGGGCTCAGCGACGATTCAGTGACTGTGCTTTTGAACGAGCAGGCCACCACGCAAAACGTTCGCCATGCGTTGTTCACCTTTCTCACCGCCGCCCAGCCACAGGACACGGTTGTCATCTATATTGCGGGACATGGCGCTCCCGATCCGCATGATCCAAGAAATCTCTATCTGCTGACTGCCGATTCCAAGCCCGACGACATGGGAGGCACAGCGTTTCCCATGTGGCAGATGCAGGACGTTTTTGAGCGAGTGCTAAAAGCGAAGAGAGTCATCACCATCGCGGATACATGCCATAGCTTCGGATTCAGCGGTGTCAGAAACGGAGACAAAGGCCAAGGCGGCAATAACCTCATCAACCAGTACATGCAGCATTATGCGGCCAAGGGATCGCGAGCCGTAATCACCGCCAGCGACATCAGCGAGCCTTCGTTTGAGGATACCCAGTGGGGAGAAGGTCACGGCGTCTTCACGTATTTTCTTCTCAAAGGCTTGAAGGGCGAGGCTGACAGAAATCACGATGGGATTGTGACCGCCGGGGAACTGTTTGCGTATCTGCGCGGCGTGGTTCCTGAAGCTACCGGCGGCAAGCAGAATCCGCGCGCGATGGAAGGCCTGGCAAGCGCTTTGCCTGTCAGTATCCTGCGGGGAGTGCCGACGACCGGTCACCCGAAAGCGGCTGTGGGCCACGGCATCGCGCAATGACGGCAGGATTTTGATCTGAAGG
>JANXQR010000236.1 GCA_025353435.1 Acidobacteriota bacterium
CGCCCCCCGGTTGACCGTACCCACAATGGCCTGACCGCCGGCCTGGACGGTGACGTGCTCCACAGCCGAAAGCGGGAACCAATGGTCTGGACCTCTTCGCAGCGCCAAAGCGAAGCCAAGCCGACCCCCTAATCATTCACACCTCGAAGTCGATACCACTTCACGTAAGCTTCCAAACCTTCGCGCAGGGGGGTTCGGAACAGAGGGCCAAGCAAGGACTCGGCAGAGTCGTCTGCTACCAGGCGGTCGGGATCGCCTTCCTTGACTTGGCCCAGAAAGACGGGATCGCGGTTCAATCCGGCAACATTAAAGAGTTCGGAGAGCACGTCTCGAACAGAAACTGCATGGCAGGTACCGGCGTTGAAGACAGGTGCGTCTGCGCTTGCATATTCGCTGGCGCGCAACAGGCACTCCACTAGATCGGATACAAAGACCCAATCCCGCAGCTCGCCGCCCGAGCCAAAGAAGTGGAAATCGCCGCGACTTGTTTTCTGCATGGCGTCCCAAAGCAGTTGCTTTCGCAGCCCGGGCCCATAGACAGAAAAGGGGCGCAGAATGACCGACTGGGTTTGATACATGCGCGCATGATCGAGCAGAAGCAACTCAACCTGCCGCTTGTGCACTCCGTAAGGAGAGATCGGAAGGCAGGCCAGATCGTGGCTGGCTTTAGAATGTACGGCTTGTCCATAAATGGCCGCACTCGACACATAAAGAAGCTGTGCTTCAGGCCAATGGCGGCGAAGAAAATCCAGCAACAGAACCGTGGAGAAAACTGTCTTCAGGAAGTCGCCGGGGGGATTGGCCACCGAGGCCGCTACGGAGGCCCCGCCTGCAAGGTGAAATATGGTTTGCGGCACAAACTCAACGGTCTCGAGCGTGTCACGCGAGATATCACCGAAGATGTAGCGCGCGACTTCAGCGAGCTTGGCATTCTCTCGATTACTACCCAGGGAGACCACATCTGCGCCGATAGAGACCAATCGGCTGACAAGATGGCTGCCAATAAACCCGCCTCCCCCGGTTACAAGGACGCGGCGGTTCTTAAACCGCTCTGCCGCTGCAGTGCTCTCATTAATCAGGACCATCTCCTTCAAACGCTGAGCTAGTGGAAAGCGGTCGTGTGCTCTGTGTGCCACCGGTGACCAGGACGCGGCTCTGCGCTATCAAATCTGCTACAGCGCCGCTACGACTTACGGAATTCGACGTGTATCTCCTTCACAACGCGCGCGGGGCCCCCGCGGCGATCGTCCACGGCGGAATGTCCTTGGTTACTACCGCTCTCGCTCCCACAATGGCGCACGCTCGATGTCGCGGCGATAATCTGCGGGGGAGTGGAGTTCAACACCCATCGGATCGATCACATCTCTCACTTCGACGAGGCCGCTTCAGACTGCATTATAGAGACCTCATCTATTCAATCACCATGCCAGCCACCACGCTCCTGAGTATCATATTCCTCTGCTAATCCCCGGCTTTGTTTATGTGTGAAGAAGGCATAAGCTTGAAGTATCCTCCTGCCAGTGAATGCAACTTTGTCAGCCGGTCTGGGGAATAAACTGCAAGGGAACACATGACCGTTTCAGGTGATGTGTGTGCCGGGGTAGAGACTATGCCAACACTCATCGCCGTATGTCGTCACTTAGCGGATGTCTGCATGACACGCATTCTGAGTCGCTATTGCATCGCTCACCAAGGCGTCCGCTTCCTCCATAGCGCCAGCATCAACAACAAACCGAGCAACCGTACCGCGATTGAAGTGGGTGCCCGGTGCGTGGTCGGCGGACAGCTGCAAGTCTATCCCGACGGCGGCCGAATCTCGATAGGCGAATGCTGCTTCATTGGTCCTGGTACGCGCATCTGGGCCGGCGAATTGGTTGAAATCGGCAACCGGGTGCTGATTTCGCACGGCGTGAACATCCACGACAACATCTCGCACAGTCTGTCGGCGCAGGAGCGGCATCAGCACTTCGTTGAAATCCTGGAACGGCGCAATGGCGCGCTCGGCAGTGTTCCAAAGCAGAGGATCGTGATCGAGGACGATGCATGGATCGGGTTCAACGCCATCATCATGAAGGGTGTCAGGATTGGAAAGGGCGCGGTGGTGGCCGCCGGAGCCATAGTGACCAAGGATGTGCCCCCCTACACGATTGCTACCGGACCCGTGGCCCAGCCGACCAGAAACTCGCTGCCTTGAGCACCAGGCGCAAATCCATCATGTGGCGGGCGGCTTGACTGATTCCGGACCTCCTGAGTCAGTCAGCCATATTATCAAGTTACATGCGGGATCAAGCGACTGGCCGGGGAGCGTTGTCCGCTACGGATCAAGTTATGCTTGAAATGAAGGTCTCACTGCGATGTCGTGCACCGATCTCCCCCTATGGCTTCCACAGGGTTGCGGCTGAGTCGATCTGTGACTCCTACAGCCGATTCTTCTCGGTTCCGGTCAGTATTGTACGACTGTTTTCGGTCTACGGTGAAGGTTTGAAAAAACAGCTGCAGTCGGACGCACTCAATAAATTCAATAAGGGGCAGTCGCAGTTTTTGGCACCGGCAACGAACTGCGGGATTGGGTTCATGTGGCAGACGCGGCCCGTCTCCTCGCCCTGGCAGGCCTGTCGTCGCAGTCCGAGTATGAAATCTATAACGGCGGTAACGAGAAGGCCACCACGCGAGAACTGCTGACCCATCTGGCTGCCGCCGCCGGATACGACAAGAAAATTGTCTTCACCAGCGAAACACTTACAGGAAATCCGCATCGTCTTACTGCGAACAACACCCATGCCCGCCGGTTGCTGAACTGGACTCTGATAGTCAGCCTGAATTCCGGACTGCAGCGCTACGTGGACTGGTTTCAAACGCTGAGCTAATGGATAGCGGCCATGTGCTCTGTGTGCCACCGGTGACCAGAACGCTGCTCTTCGCAAACAAATCTGCTGGCACGCGGCCACGACCTACGGAGATCAATTTGTATATCCTTCACTACGCGCGAGGGTTCGCCAGCGGCGATCGTCCAGCCTGTTCGGTGGAGGTATCGAATGGAGGCAGGCTAAACAGCGAAAGCAAGCGCCTGGATTGGTGGACTACGTTGATCACTTCCGCCTTTCATGCGTGAGATGGAATGCGCAGGGATCCAAGGAAAAGCGCTGGTTTATCTCTGCGTTCTGAAGTCAGCTTAACTTGAGTCTGTTGCTAGGATTGAATTCCACGCTGATTGAAGGAGAGGGCGATGAAGACGATCCTTCACCCTGTTCTTCACTACACGGTTCTTCCTGTGTTCGTCGCGGGTCAATTCAATCCATTTGCGCGATTTGGCAGGCTATGCAAGAAGTTGTTCAAGGGGATTTGGAAAAAAGGGAGAAGAACAGCCATTTACCGTGCAAATTCAGCATTCTTTTGTCCCTATAAACACTCCCGGTTCAACTCTCGATTCGCAATATCCTTGAATAGTCTTCTAATAATCAACCCGTAAAATGGAATCGCAATTAGCACCTGGGTAATTAGGGAGCCGGAGCAGACACCGACGACTCCGAAGTGGCGAGTGAGAAGGATCGACAGCGCGAGATTGGCCGAACTTGCCACTACCGCAATGATGGTCTGCAGCCTCAGAACACCGGCGCCATTCAAAAGTATACCCATCGGTGCCGATACTGCGGAAACAACACCCCATAGTCCGAGAACAACCAGCACCGACAGAGGAACATGCAACGATTTACCAAAGAAGACCCGGAGCATCCAGGGCCCGGCGGAAACCAGGAGCGTGCAAAGGGGGACCGAGATTGCCAGTGTGAGCCACAGGGATCCGAAGAAGACGCGGCGTACCCACGCCACATCGCCGCGCGCAAGTGCTTCTCCATAGGCAGGCCAAAGTGGAGTAATTCCCATGCCTACCAGCATGCTTACAAAGCTGAAGAGCTTTTGCGGCACCGCGTACGCGGCAACGGCGGCAGCGCCCATGACCTGGGCAATAACAATGTTGTCAGAAGTGTAGCCCAGCGTCATGGCGCACTGAAGCACAAAGAACAGCAGGCCTAACTTTAGGATCTTGCTTGCCGCACTGCGGCGATATGCGTGCCGCGCGGGGATAAGCCACGGGTGCTCATGAAACAGGAGCCAGCCATTGAATGCGGTCGCGGTTACCGAGCCCATGGTGGAGGCCAAGACAAGCCATGCCAGACTGCCGTGCAAGCCGATGGCAATGAGCAATGCGAGCAGGGTAAGGACACTGCCGAGTGCGCCAATAATCTGCGGAATATAGCCTTTCTGCAGCCCTGCCTGTGCACGGCTTATAACGCCGATAGGGATGCTGATGACGAACCACGCATACAGCACTAACAGTCCATGGGAACCCTCGTATGCGACTGCCGCGGATTTTACGTTGAACAGCCGCATCCACGGCATGAACGGGTAAGCTGCCGCGCCGGCGACGGTGAGAAACAGGGCGATGCCCAGCATCATGACAAAGGCGCTGGTGAAATATTCGCGGGCCAGATTGCGATCGTCTTTGCCATAGGCCTCAGAAATGGCGTTCATGAGGCCATTGCCGATGCCCAGATCTGCAAATCCCATCGCCGAGATGATGGAAATCAGCACCATCCAAAGCCCGTAGCGTTCCGGTCCGAGGTACTTGAATGTAAGCGGCAGGGTGACCAGGGAAACCAGCAGAGCAATGACCCTGGCCCCACCGGCAGAGACCGTTGTCATGACGGCGCGGCGAAACCGCTCTCTCGAACGCCCGTGTACGGTGGAAGTATCGAACGGACGCAGACGAAACAGCGATAGCAATCGCCCTGTCTGGTGGGGTATTTTAATCTCTTCCGCGACCTTCATGCATGACTGGACTGCGAAGACTTGCCAATAACACCGACACTGGCATGCTTTCTTACCCGATCTGAAGGTCAGGATAGCATGACTCTGGGCGACTGGTGTCGCAACGCTGCTTCTCAATCATCATCCTCTGCGCTTTTTTTGCCTCAGCCAGAGTCCCTATTACTCGCATAGCCACAGTAGCCTGACGCTGCTGAGTAAGTTAGGATCAAAGGGAGATGGGTTTGTCGATCGCTGCAGCAAGATGTGTTCTACCTCTGCAAATCCCGCCTCTTACGTCGGCCTGGGTTTGGCCCAAGATCTTGAGGAATATCCTCTCTTTGGCTGGAGGAGTGCAGGAACCATGCTGTTTTTTGTATACGGGCTGACTTTCCGGTTCTGGACTTGTATGCGGAATGACTCAAACGGCATGGAAGAGAGCCCGTTCTTTCGGAATTCATTTCTTCCCCAATCTGCCATGGCACGCGTGATTGACTTGACTTCAGGGAGTAACGCTGCCAGATTATGAGTCTCTCCAAGACACGGAAACTCGATATCTTTATCCACTCCAACTACAATCCCCTGACCAGCCGAGGCGGTATTGAGGTTGTTGTCAATCAGTTGTTAACGATCGCGTCGTCTGCCGGCTATTCGGTCGAATGCTTCTGTGGCGACACTACCGATAAGGATGTGAAATCCGGCCAGATCCTTGTTCGTTGCAGAAATGTCCTTTTCAAATTCGGCGGCGCATCTTTTCTCAGCATGGGCAACAGCCTGCTGATTAAATATGCACGCAAGTCAAAGCTGATCATCTATCAGGAACCTTACCCCTCCCTCTGGCCCGCGTTGCTGGTCCTGCGCCTTCTGTACAGAATCCCTGTCATCGTCCTGGTTCACGCCGATCCAACCGCTCCGACTTTCATCAAGCGTCTTTATGGATGGCTGCGCGCATTCGTCTTCTCCGGATGTACCTGTGTCGCCACGTCGCCGAACGTCGGTGATAAAGTCTTCTCTCCCCGGTTTGTCGACTCCAGGGTGATTCCCCTCTGCCTAGCCGATGTCCAACCCTCGGATTTACCCGCCAACATGTCCGAACTACCTGAAAGATACGTTCTGTATTTCGGCCGCCTGGTCGGTTACAAGGGCATCGAATACATACTCAAGGCTGCCCGGTTCTTGCCCCACGTTAACTTCGTGATCGCCGGTTCCGGGCCTCTGAGCAACTTGGTCTCGATTTCCGTCAAGGAGATGAATCTCACCAATGTATGCTTCATCTCTCGCTTTGTCTCCGAAAGCGAAAAGGAATTTCTGATCAGCAAATCGCAGTTACTCCTCTTTCCTTCTGTCACTGAAAACGAGGCTTTCGGAATCGTTCAACTTGAAGCCATGCGAGCCGGCAGGCCGATCGTGAACACCGACCTCGACACTGGAGTTAACTTTGTGGCGCCGCACATGCATTGCGCCCTTACCGTTCCAAGAATGAATGCCGAAAAGCTCGCCGTAGCAGTCGATCGTCTCTGGCAAGACGATGAACTCAGAGAGAGTCTGGGCGCCAATGCCCTCAAAAGATACACGGAATTCTTTACCATCGAAAAATTCATATCAAGTTGGAAAAATCTGATTACGGAGACTATCAATGATCACGGCGGGAAAAATTGACATCGTCGGCGGCAGTGGCTTCATCGGTTCTTGTCTGGTCAGGACGCTGAGCGGTTATCCGCAGTTACAGGTCAGGATCATTGACAAGGCACCCAGTGTTGACTTCCCGCAGTTAGTGACACTGGCCGACGTCTGCAGCGTCGACTCGCTGCGCGCCGCGCTCTGCGAAAACTCCATCCTCGTCAATCTCGCGGCCGAGCATCGCGACGATGTCTACCCCATCACCCGATACGATGACGTCAATGTCGGCGGTGCCCGCAAACTATGCACCGTGGCGCGCGAAAAAATCATCCAGACGATCATCTTCACCAGCTCGGTCGCCGTCTACGGCTTTGCCGAGGTCGGCACAGATGAGTCCGGGGCAATTGCCCCGTTCAACGACTACGGTCGCACCAAGTTCGAGGCCGAAACCATCTTCCGCGCTTGGCAGGCCGAAGCACCCAAACAGCGTACGCTGGTGATCATCCGTCCCACAGTGGTCTTCGGTGAAAGAAACCGTGGCAACGTGTACAACATGCTCCACCAGATTGCCTCGAATCGCTTTGTCATGGTCGGTAACGGCGAAAACCGCAAATCCATGGCCTATGTCGAGAATGTCGCGGGCTTCATCCAGCACTGCATGGATTTCAAACCAGGCATCCACGTCTTCAATTACGTCGACAAGCCGGACTTCAACATGAATCGACTCGTCTGTCTCGTACTCGTTTTACTGGGCCGTCCGGCCACTATAGGAATGCGGCTGCCTTACTGGCTCGGCTTTCTCATCGGCAAGGGATTTGACTTGGTCGCCGCGGTTATTGGAAAGCGCCTGACGATCAGTTCCATCCGCGTTAAGAAGTTCTGCAGTAACTCCGTCTACAGCACCTCCGTCGATGAGTCCGGCTATCATCCCCCGGTGCCGCTGAATGAGGCCATCGAGCGTACGGTTCGCCATGAATTCATCGCAGGCGGAGGAAACCAGCCGCTCTTCTACAGCGAATAGCGGCCTTTGACGTTCTCTTGTCTATCGGCGGCGGCCCAACCCGCTCCACTCTCAGGATCTATCGACTTTTCTGCATACAATAATCAAATAGGCTGAAGTCGCTTCTTGGGAGGGCTATTGGGACATAAGATTCGTGTAGCGATACAGGTGGATTTCTCCGATTCCTGGATGGGGGGACTGAACTACTTCAAGAACCTGATCGAGGCTGTCCAAGAATCTTTCCCTGACGCAGTCGAGTTTGTTGTCCTGAGCGGTACCCGGATCAACACTCGCCTCCGTGAATGGTTTCCGCCCGTTGAAATTGTCAGCAATCGGATCTTTGATCGTTTCTCACTGCCTTGGTTCGCCCGCAAGCTCACCCAGAAGTTTTACCTCGCTGACCCGATTCTGCTCCGCC
>JANXQR010000249.1 GCA_025353435.1 Acidobacteriota bacterium
CTCGCGGGCTTCGTTCAGCGCGCCCTGAGTGTTGTCGTTGGTCTGGACGGCAAGGCGGTACTCGTTGACAGCGCGATCACGCTGGCCGGTGATGTCGAAGATTTGGCCCAGCCGGATGTGGCTCCAGACTTCAGTCCAACGCGGGTCGCCGTCGCCTCTCAAGGCATCGCGATAGGAGTTCACAGCGGCCTGGTAGTTGTGCTGCGAGTAGAGCACCTCGGCAATGCGGTAGCTAGCCAATGAACTCTGCGAGTTGGAGTCGAGCGCCTTCTGGTACTCGGTCAGAGCCCCGGCCAGGTCGCCCTGCGCCACGAGTTGCTGCCCCTTGAGAATGGCGATGCGCACCTGCAGATCAGGCGAAGACTTCAGAACCCAATCCTGCGGATCGATGCTGATGTGGCGGGGCCGGCCGAAGGTGTCGACGACATATTGCGAGTCGGTGCCGACCACATCGACCTTCTTGATTTCGGTCTTGCCCTCGGTTTCGACGCGCAACTCCACGGGCATGCGGAAGAGGTCAAGGTCCTGATTGATCTCGCCAATGGTGCGGAAGCCTTTGTTGTTGCCGAGGCGGTAAACCGCGTATTTATTGGTGAATAGCGGCGCGCCGGTGCCGTCGACCCACTGTGCGAAAAAGGGAGTGAGCTGCTGTTGGCTCTGCGCCTCAGCCACTTTTTCGAGGTCGGTGGTGCGCAGGCCTTGGTCAGTGAACTGGCTCAGCGTGCCCTTGAGGGTATCGAGAAATGCCTTGTCGCCGATCTCCCAGCGCAACATGTGGAAGATCATGGCCCCCTTCTCGAGCGTTTGCGACTGGAACTCCGGCGAGAACGGATTTTGTCGCCCTGACGCGGACAGCGGCGTGGTGTCGTAAGCCAATGCTCCGGCTGCCACGTCCTGCAACGCGGCCTTCATGGCCCCTTTGCCGTTCTCTTCTTCCACGTACATGAGTTCGCCGTAGCGGGCCATGCCGTTGGTAATCCAGGAATCGCTGAGGGTCTTGGGGCTTACTTCAGAACCCCACCACTGGTGGGCGATGGTGTTGGCCAGCAGGCGAATGCTGGACTTGTCGCCAGCGCGCGAGCCCATGATTCCGGCCAGCTCAGGAGCCCAGACAGCCGGCAGCGTGTCGTCCGGAATTTCTACAACGTTTAAGTGGCTGGTCTCTGCCGCGCCGAAGTTGTCGGTGAAGAATTCGAATTCCTTGGTGGCGGTCTGGGCCAGATCATTAGCCGATTGCTGGTGCGATACGGTCAGATAGACCTTGATATTGCCGGCGCCGACGCTAACGGGATTCACGTAGCGCCCTGCGATCACCGTGCCAGGGAAACCGGGTTTGGTCCATTTGAAGTCGTACTCATCACCGGGCTTTCCACTTGCCAGAGAGACCGATTTCGACGCACCATCGGCACCGCTTGCAAATACGCGCATTCCCTGCGGCACCTTGATGTGCATTTCGGCTGTGAAGCGGTCGGTCATGTAGCCGGTGGTGGGAAACCAGCGCGCGGCGTAAAGCAGGTAGGAAATGGGCTCCTGGATTGCGGCCAGCTTCAGGCCTTCAACCGGGCCGTCTTCATTGCCGGTGATCGCGCCCTCGTATTCGAAGGTCCAGTGCTGGGCCTGATGGTTCAGGATGGGCGTCACAGGCGTGACCCGGATGGTGCCGTCGACTGACCGTTCGCCGTTGAGCAGCTTGCCGCTATCGTCGGAGATCTTCGTCACTTTGAGTGCCGGGTGGAACCCGAAGCTGACCATTTCCGCGTTATCGGGCGCACTGAAAGTCACCTGCGTTTTCGCCGTAAGATGGTGAGTTTCCGTGTCGAGTTCAGCGTCGATAACGTAGCCGGTGATGTTCAGCGTTGGGCGCTCGGGTCGTTGCGCATGCAGTGAGGCGCCGAGCGTGAGGCCCAAGGCCGCGAAACCCGCTGCGGCTATCAGCCGGGGGAAGGAGTTGGTCGAATTCATCGTGTTCTCTCGTACTCGCAATTGGCCTTCATTCACCCGTCTAAGCCCCGATTCTATGCTGCGGTATAAGTTCTCGGTCAATGAGGCACCGTTTCGGCTGCCCTCGCCAAGTTTGATGCCCGGTTTGATATCCCGAGGAGTTCGAGTGTAACCTCGGCCACCCGGGCGATGGCGCCGCCGGTCTCCGCATGGCCGTCGTGCGCCGGAGCGCGCAGCAGGCCGCGGAGTTCCGCGAGTTCCTGCATCATGGACTGCCGAGGTGGTCCGTCGGGTAGCAATGCATTTAACTGTCTCACGATATTGGGCGCTGTGAAGTCGTTTTGAATCAACTCCGGAACAATTCGTTTACCGGCAATGAGGTTGGCCATGGCCACATGCGGAACTTTGACCACCCGTTTGGCGATTGCGTAGGTGAGAGGGGAGACGCGGTAGACCACCACGAACGGATTGCCCATCAGCGCGGCTTCGACCGTGGCTGTACCGCTGGCCACGATGGAGGCCCGGGCGTGGAAAAGGGCCGCTCGGGCATCGTCGACAAGTCGGATGGTGACTTTGGCTGGCGCGGCCTTGATCATTTCTCCAACTGCGGCGCGATGAGCGGCCGTCAGCGTGGGCGCCAGCGGAAGCACGAATTCCAGGCCAGGACCGGCCTCCTGACTATTCACGAGAAGCTCTGCCGCCGTCAGCATCTCCGGCAGGTTGTCGCGAATTTCCTTGCCCCTGCTTCCCGGCAGGATGCCGATCCACATTTTCGCCGGATCGAGCCCCTGCACGGCGGCGAACGCTTTACGCGAGATCGCCGGGAGAGAAATATCGGCGAGAGGGTGGCCGACAAACTCGGCCTTCACGCCCCGATCGCGATAGAACTGCTCCTCGAAGGGAAAGATAACCAGCATGCGGTCAACGTACTTCTGTACCAGCTTGATTCGATGCTTCTTCCAAGCCCAGAGCTGCGGGCTGACGAAGAAAATCACCGGAACGCCGAGCGCATCAAGCTCTTTGGCCAGCTTGAAGTGAATATCGGGAAAGTCGATGAGGACCGCGACGTCAGGCCGCCGATCGCGCAGAGACTGCTTCAGTTTGCGGAATTCACGGTAGATGCGGGGCAGGTGGCGAATCACCTCAGTGATGCCCATGACCGCTACATCTTCGGCGCGAACCATCCGCTCCAGCCCGGCCGCCGCCATTCGTGGTCCGCCCATGCCAAAGAACGCCGCACGCCGCCCCTCGGATTCAAGGCGCCTCTTCAACTCGTCGATGAGCAACGCCCCATAAGCTTCGCCGCTCGCCTCACCCGCCGAGATGAAGATGTTGACTACCATGAGGGTCCGCGCAGCCTTTCCCGCGCTG
>JANXQR010000267.1 GCA_025353435.1 Acidobacteriota bacterium
TGTGCGGCCGATTTTGCCGGCGGGCTGGATGCAGTCGCTGGTTCTGGACGGCATTTGGAAGGGGATTTCTTCCGTGCTCGTCTTCCTTCCTCAGATTTTGCTGCTGTTTCTCTTTATTGGCATTCTTGAGGACTCCGGCTATCTTGCCCGTGCGGCCCTGATTGCCGACCGTGTGATGCGCTCGATCGGCCTCAACGGCAAGGCATTCATCCCGCTGCTGTCGGCCTACGCCTGCGCAGTGCCGGCCATCATGGCCACGCGCACCATCGAAAACAAGCGTGATCGATTTGCCACCATCCTCGTCACTCCGTTCATGACCTGCTCGGCACGCCTACCGGTTTACATGCTGCTGATCGCGGCGTTCATTCCCAACACGGCATTTCTGCATGGTTTTCTTGGCCTGCGGACAGTCGTCATGTTGAGCCTGTATGTGGCCGGTTTTGTGGCGGCCATGACCACGGCCTGGTTGCTGAAGAGCTCGATCCTGAAATCAAGCGAGACGCCGTTCATCCTGGAATTGCCGCAGTACCGGATGCCGACGCTGCGCTCGCTTGGAATGCGGCTGGTGGATCGCGGGCGGGTGTTTCTGTACCAGGCCGGCACTGTGATTCTGAGCGTAACCATTGCGCTCTGGGTGCTTGCGCATTTGCCCATCCTGCATACCGCGCAGGGCACTTGGTCGGCGCCGGAACTGGCGCAAAGCCTGATTGGCCGCATCGGCCACTTCATCGAGCCAGCCATTGCACCGCTGGGATTTAACTGGAAGATCGGCATTGGCCTGATTTCAAGCGTTCTGGCGCGAGAAGTCATGGTAAGCACCATGGGCACCCTTTACGGGGCTGATCCGGGCACACAAGCTGAGAGCCTGCAGACCGCTCTGCATCACGATATGACGCTGGGCGGCGCGCTGGCCCTGATGATCTTCTTCGCATTCGCCATGCAATGCACGTCAACCATGGCGGTGGTGCGGCGCGAGACCAATAGCTGGAAGTGGCCGGCCATTCAGTTTACCTACATGCTGGTGCTGGCTTACGGGGCGGCTTTCGCCGTGAACCATATTGTTATGGCTCTCATCCGCTAGTCTATTTCTGTCCCGTGCCCAACTGAAACTTCAGCATAATTGCGACTCCCCATGGATCGCGACCGTAGATTGGTGCGAGCGGAGTTGGTGCGCGATAGCCCGTGAACTGAGCGCCGAGTTCTGCAGCGCCCGTTGACCAATGAGCGACGCGGTGTGCGTATCCGCCGGTATAGGCCTGGACCCGTCCAACTAGACTTTCGGTGGGTGGCGCGGCTGCTCCCAGGAGATCGGTGGTGCGGTCAGCATCTTCGATTCGGGTCCACAGGCTTTGTTTGCGATTGAGCGATAGCGTTC
>JANXQR010000326.1 GCA_025353435.1 Acidobacteriota bacterium
CCGCCCACAAACAAGGCATCGGTTACGGCCTTCTTGGTTTCCTCGTCACTGCTTTTGGAGTAAATGGCGAGCAGCGCCGGAAAGGACGAGGGTCCGCCGCTGGGGCCCATATTGCGGATCGCCTTGCGGCGGAGCTCGGGATCCTGCTCGCCGGCAGCAATGGCGCCCAGTGCATCCGCTCCTTTGCTGCCTGCGGCAACATACGCGTTAAGGATCGCTGCTTTGAGTTCCTTGCTGGGGGTTTGCTTATAGAACTCTGTCAGACGTGTGACGGCACCCATTGCTCCGAGCTCCGAAACCGCATGTCGCGCGAGTTGAGGATCGGATTCATGTTGGGCGATTTGCAGCAACTTCTCCGGGTCGTTCATAACAAGGTATGAGTCCAATACGGCCTTCTTCACCGCGGCATCGTTTGACTTCCCGTAGATGTTCCCAAGCATCGCGGCAGAGTTTGATCCCTGTGCGGCGGCGAGCAGCCGGATTGCCTTGATCTGAAGTTTGGGGTCTTTCTCCCCGCCAACGATCTGCCCCAGGAGGTCCTGCGCCTGCTTCGATTGATCCTGCGCGAGCACGAAGAGGGCGCGCTCCTTGAGCCGTTCGGAGTGCTGCCCTTCCAATATCTGCTGGAGGATTGGCAATGCATTAGCGTTTCCGCCCTGCATGATCGAGTTCAATGCCAGCAGTTTGAGTTCTTCGTCCTGTTCCGCTTGAGGCTGAACGGGGCTCCCGCTCTTGCCTCGAATCTCGATCTCGAGCGCGCTGCAATCCTTGAGCCAGTGGCTCTGCGGATAATTCTGGCGCAGACTTGTGCAGGCCTCGAGAGCATCGGACGGACTGCCTTCCTTGCTCTTTACGTATGCCTTCCAGTAGACGGCTGCGTCTGCTCTGCGCCCGTGCAGGCTGAGCACCTGGTCGAGCAGCGGCTCGGCATCCGACCACCGGCTCTCATTGATCGCCCGCGTCGCATCTGAATAAAGCTGATCCTCGTGCGCGTCGTCCGCCAGCGCGGTATCTGCAAGCAATCCGTTGTTGAAGAGCGTTACGGAGGACCTTGCCGCAGGAGACGCGGAAAGCAGGAGAGTTCCACAAAACCCCGCGATATAAATCCATCGATTCGTTCTCATTTAAATTGTTGCTCCTTTTCTGGATGGTTCAAGCTTTGGTTCCTGCCGTGAAGTCTTTGCGCGAAGGACTCGGATCTGGAACAGCAGCGAATCCGTGTTCATCTCCTGCTCGATTCGCCCCACCTCGGCGCTGTTCAACTTGTCCGGCGAATTCGCCACTTCGAGCAGGACGCGTTCGAGATGATCCAACGCAGCGGCCATCGCGGGATCTCCTGAGAGTGCCTGGCGGTAGAGCCGGTTGTCAGGCAACAATTGCCGCGCTTCGGTCTGAAGCGAGCTATCCGGATCGCCTATCTCTCCGCCGGCGTGACTAAGTTGCACAAGCAAGCGCTCGGAACGGTCGAGATGATCGTCGAGAATAAAGAGAACGACCCGCTCCTTGGCCTGCGCCGGATTGGTTGCTTCCGTTGGATGGGTGCGCGATCGCTGCCACAGCGATCCTCCAATAAATGCCGCTGCGAGTCCGATCAAACATGCGGTGGTGAGCACCAGGCGAGGCCATGAAAAGTAGCCGCGCTTCGGCTCTTTCGGGTAGGACCGCAACGGCCCTTGAATGGACTGCCATACTCGTTGCCCATATCCGGGTTCACGCGCTGGCGGCTCCGGCGAGCGGACCCCCATGGCGTGGGAAATCTCTTCGTACACCTGTTCGCATCGGCTGCAAATGCGAAGGTGCGTTTCCACCACCACCCGGTTGGCGCCTTCGCCAAAGTAGTGCTCCGTGATTTGTTCATCACTTAAATGGTTCATGACTTCACCCAAAGGGGCGCCAATGATCGGCGCATTTTCTGAACTGCTCGAAACACGGTCTGCTTGGCGTTGTTCGGTGTCACTTCAAGCACCGCCGCAATCTCATCGGTGGAGCGGCCTTCCAGGTGCCTCAAGACAAAGGCGAGCCGCTCATCTGCCGTCATCTTCTCCATGGCCGCATGCCTTCGGTGCTCGATCTCCCGATCGAGCAACAGCCGCTCCGGCCCGGCGTTGCCGTCTGCCAATTGAATGCCCGGGCGCTCGCCGTCAAACTCTTCCGCGATCGGTACTGCCGCTTGCGACTTGCGTTTCTGCAAAACCTGTAACGCGCAGTTGACCGCTATCCGATATATCCATGTGCGAAAGTCGGCACGGGCATCGAAATCAGCGATACTGCGGTAGCCGCGAAGAAAAGTCTCCTGGACAATCTCTTCCGCGTCCGCTTCACTCTCGGTAATGCGAAATGCCACGCGAAACATACTCTCCCCATGACCCGCCACAAGAACGCCGTAAGCGTCTTTGTCTCCGGCCAGAACCGCCCGGATCAGCGCGTGGTCGTTGTTTCCCATTCGCGTTATTAGATCGGACGGTGTCCCTCCGGTTAGGAAAATTCTTTCGCGCGCTCATCTTTATCTGTCCGTCGCGAACTAGTCGTGTCGTGGCTTCCGGTCCAGGGCTGCCAAATCCGACCGCGAAACTCCCTGACCCCTGATCGCTGACTTTGCATCTAAAATGACAACTATGACTCCTCCACTGCCCTCCAGCCGTAGGTCCAAGACACCTCCGCCCGGCGAAACCGGCCAGGAAGCGCTCTACCTCCGCTCCCTCAGCGAGCGCAAGGTGCCGGTTTCCGTCAAGCTGCGCGACGGCGAAACCGTCAAAGGCTGGATCGAGTATTTTGACGACGGCATGCTCCGCCTTACCCGCGAAGGCAAGCCGAATCTGTTCATCTACAAGCACCAGATCCGCACCATCACGGAAACCGGCAAGCGCCGTACCCCCGCCGAAGGCTCACTGGTTGCCGGCGTCTCCGCCCCCCGCGGGCCTAGCCAGTGACCGAATCCCGTTCAGATCCCGCGGCCGATCTGATCTTCGTGCCCAATGCCGCCGCCATCGCCCGCGAGGCTGGTGCGCGGCTGCGTGAATTCTTTGCCCAAGGCGTCGAAACCGAGTACAAGGGTGACGTCGACCTGGTCACAGTAGCTGACCGCACCGTCGAGAAGCTTATCCGCACACGGCTCAGCGAGACCTTTCCCGACCACGGCATCTATGGTGAAGAGGGAACTCGCGACCGCCTCGACCAGGAGTTTCGCTGGTATGTTGATCCGCTGGACGGGACCACCAACTTCGCCCACGGCATCCCACACTTCTGCGTCTCACTCGGCCTTGAGCAACGTGCCCCCGATCTTGCTCCCGAGCAGGACGGACTGATCGTTGCCGGCGTCATTTACGACCCCTTGCTCGACGAGCTTTTCTGCGCCGAACGCGGCCGGGGCGCCACCCTGAACGGCCGCCCCATTCGCGCGTCCAAGGTGCCGCATTTGGCGGAGTCGCTGGTGGCCACCGGCTTCCCCAGCCGCAAGCGGCATGACAATCCAAACGTGCACTTTTACCATGAGTTCACACTGCGCTCGCACGGCGTTCGGCGCGCCGGTTCCGCCGCGCTCGATCTTGCGTATGTTGCATCCGGGCGGTTCGAGGCGTTCTGGGAGTTCAATCTGAATCCCTGGGACACTGCCGCCGGAATTCTTCTTGTTGAGGAGGCGGGCGGGCGGATCTCCGACTTCGCCGGCGGGCCATTCAAGCTCGACAGCCGCGAGGTGCTGGCTTCTAACGGCTTGATCCACGACGAATTGGTGGGGCTGTTTAAGGACTTGTTTGCCGGGCGCGACATTTCTCCTATTCCATCGCCGCGGGAGTTTGCTGAAAAGCGGGCTGCGCGGGCTGAAAAAGTGAGATAAATCACATTCAATTGCGAAAAAATAAAACGATCAAGTCGATTTGATTCATAAGGTTGCACACAAGTTTGGGGGGAATTTGCGCTGAATGTGATTTGAATCACGAAGGACAGTGAACAGTGCACAGTGAACAGTGGACAGCGCTGGCTGAAGGGCGAAGATACGAATGAGCGAACGAATGGTGGGTAACTTAGAGCAGGAGTTGGTAAACGCGCATTGGTTGATGCTGTCGACATGCCTTGCTCCTTTTGATTGTTGAGTTCGCGATTTTCCAGATGTAATAGAAAAAGCCCGCCGGTTGGCGGGCTTGTTTATTTGTTCACTGATTTAAGTATGACAGATCCCATGAATTAATAATGGGTTTTTGAATATATTTGTTTTGCATGGAATCAGTGGTTTACAACGTTTTCCACAGGATGGGCACTTGACAACTTTTTTGGGAGGTTGGATTGGTGGGTTCCCACCCTTTCACGATGGAACTGTAAAAGGATGGGGCACCTTCTACGGTGAGGTTAAGGGTGGGCCATCCGCGGGAATTGGTAGAAAGGGAAGAGGCACAACAAATCGGGGTCAAGCGAGCCTGACCCCGAACGTTGCGGATATTGAAGCCGTCATTGCACCGTGATGGTCTCGGAGTGTTCCACCAGCCACTGATCCCATCCGGCGGCGTAGACATCGAGGTGGTGCGAGCCGGGGGTGAGTGTGGCGGAGCCGTCAAGGAAGGTGTAGTTGGAGAAGCCGTCAATCTGCTCGGCTACCTTCTTTCCATCGATCCAGATCTCGACATCGCGCATGGGGACAGTCCCCGAGGCGCCGATGGCGAATTTTACGGGCGAGGTAGCCGCCACGCCAAAAGTGGGCAGGCAGATGTTGATGCCGCGGCTGGAGGAAGGTGCAAGGCAGGTTGGGAAGTTGCCCGTAGTGGTGTTGAGTTGAGTGGTGACGGTGGACGAGTCGCAGCGGCTATCCGCGCACTGGGTCACGAGAAGGTCGGGTTTCGTGTCCGAGTTGCCACGAAGGATCTGGGGCGCGAAAGGAAGCGGGTAGACCACTCCGCCGATGGGCTGGGCCCAGTAGATGGTCTGATCCGAGTTATAGCTCGCGTTGGCGTTGCGGGTGAGGGCGTCAACGTAGAGCGGGCCGGTGTTCGGATTGGCGCAATCGTGCTCCCTGACGATGATGTCGTTCAAGCCGTTGCCGTCCAGGTCTGCCACGGAGGCGGGGCCGTCTACGCAGCGACCGATCAGGACGTTGGTGCGGCTGGCGAACTGGCGGCCGGTGTCACCGTAGTAGACGAAGACGCGACTGGAATAAATCTGCGGCTGGGTGGCGAGGATGTCGCTTTTGCCGTCGCTGTTAACGTCACCCACAGAGAAGTTGACGAAGGTGGTATTGGCAGGAGCCGAGGCGGGCGTGCTGAAGGTGATGGCGGTGGTTTCGGGGAAGTGGCCGGTGCCGTCGCCATAGAGCACCCAGGCCTGGGTGGGGTTGGCGAGGTCAGTGAGCAAGAGATCGGCCTTGCCGTCGCCATCGAAGTCGCCCAGCATGGGGGAACTGCCGTTGACGCCCATTGAGGGCCCGGGAGTGAATCCGCCGTTGCCGTTCCCAAACCAGACATAGAGCCGGCCAGCGAAGACGAAGGCGATGTCAGTGAGGCTGTCGTGGTTGAAGTCGCCGGCCGTGGTTACGGCAGTGTAGGTACTGTTGTTATTGGTTGTGAATGCGAAGGTCCCGGTAAGGGTGAACTTGCCTTCCTGATCATTCTGGTAGAGGTAGAAGTTCCCGTCGTAGGCGCTTACCAGGATGTCAATGGCGCCGTCGTTGTTGAAGTCGCCGAGAACGAGTTGCTCGATGCCGGTGTTGGGGTTGATTTGGTAAGCGGTAGCTGGTCCGTAGACACCATCGGCGGTGGTGAGCTGAACGGCGAAGGTGTTCTGGCCTCCCATCTCGGGGTGATAAGCGAAGACGAGGTCTTCGCGGTAATCGTGGTTGAGGTCGGCGTGCTGGTAGAGCGGGGCGCCGCCGCCGTATCCGGGATCGTTGTTCTGGGTGTAATTGGAAAACCGTAAAGAGGATCCAAGGGCGAGGGTGGGTACCGCCAGGGACAAAGCGATTGAAACACGCAGCTGCGCCCGGTGCATGGTGTAATGGCCTCCGAGGATTTCACGTTTTAAAAATTTGGCGTGCGCGAACAAATATTAGGATGCAGCTCTGTACGCTGGGGTAGTCTTCGTTGCGGCTGGTTCGGTTTTGCGGCGACAGCGCCGGGCGGTGTTTGATGAATCGGATTGGGTTATGAGCCGCTCAGAGTTCTCGAGATTCTTCGCCTTAAAGACATACCCACAAGTCACAGGGAATCGTTGACCTGCTATAGTCGCGGCACGACAAATTTGGGTGGTCATTTGCAATCACTCGGCCGGGGCATGATGAACGAGCATTCGACACAAGGGAAGGTTGCATGTGCGATTGCTGCGTGCATAGCATGGATAGCATCGGGTCAGGTGTTGGTACCTTCGATGGCGCGGCTCGCGTTGGTGTCCATCGCTGATTTGCCTGATTATTGACGCGCAGTCAGAATCCACATGCGGCTAACTAATCTCGATACGTAAATTGACTAAGTCAAGAAAGCAGATCTGGCGGGTTCTTATGAGGAGTGAGCAACTGACGAGAAGGTCTGTGATTGCTGGGTCAGGCAAGGTCATTGCGGGTGCCGGCGTGCTGGCTACCATTCCGGCACGCATGCTGGCACAGACCGTTCCGCTGGGTTCGAAGCGACCAAGCCCGGCCGATCGCAAGTTTCGGAGCGCCGCTGTGGATGCGTATATTGAGTCGACGAGTAAGCGGATAGGCGATCCGATGCTTGCCGAGATGTTTGCCAACTGCTTGCCCAACACAATTGATACAACCGTCATCCCCGGCGAGTTTGAGGGAAAGCCTGATACGGCTGTGCTGACCGGAGACATTCCAGCGATGTGGCTGAGAGACTCTTCTGCCCAGGTTTGGCCCTATCTTGAGCACGCAGGCAAAGACGCTCGGCTGCGTGCACTGCTGGAAGGCGTTATTAGGCGACAAACGCGCTGTCTGCTGATTGATACGTATGCCAATGCATTTATGGCGAACCTGAGCGATCCTCCGCTGGAGTGGAGTACGAAGGACCAGACTGAGATGAAGCCGGGCGTGGGTGAACGCAAGTACGAGTTGGATTCCATCTGTTATCCCATTCGCCTTGCACATGGATATTGGAAGAGTACTGGCGATACGAGGCCCTTCGATCTCGCCTGGAAACATGCGATGACGGAAGTGCTGCGGACCATGCGTGTGCAGCAACGCAAGAATGGTCCGGGCCCCTATCGTTTCCAGAGAGAGGCCAGCAACCCTACCGACTCGCTGGTGAATGGGATTGGCAATCCGGTCAAGCCCATCGGCCTTATTGCATGCTGTTTCCGACCGTCGGATGATGCCTGCATTTATTCATTTCTGGTGCCGTCAAATCTTTTCGCGGTCACGTCGCTGCGGCAACTCGCGAACATGGCCAACGCAATTTTGCATGATTCGGAAATGGCCAACGATGCGACATCGCTGGCAAACGAGGTGGAATTGGCGCTGCGGCAACACGCTCTGGTCTCGACGGACGCCGGCACGATTTGGGCATATGAGATCGACGGGTACGGCGGACAGGTATTGATGGATGATACAAATGTGCCGAGCCTGCTGAGCCTTCCTTACCTGGAGAGCTCGCCGGACGCGGCAGTTTATGCGAGGACACGGAAGTTTATCTGGAGCGAGAGGAACCCATGGTTTTTCCGCGGGACCGCGGGTGAGGGCGTGGGTGGGCCTCATATCGGGCGTGACATGATTTGGCCAATGTCGCAAACCATTTATGCGCTGACCAGCAATTCTGACGCGGAGATTGGCCGCGCCATTCAGATGCTGAAAACATCCTCGGCCGGAACGGGATTCATTCACGAGTCCTATAACAAAGACGATCCAAGCCATTTCACACGATCGTGGTTTGCGTGGGCGAACACTTTGTTCGGGGAACTGATTGGCAAGACCGCGCAGCGAAGGCCAGAACTGCTAAGAGCGTAATGTTGCCTTTGGCCTGCAACGGGGCGCATGCGTGATTCTGCGATGTGCGCGGAAGATCAGGGATGAGGGGCGACTAAGGGCCGGCCGTTATTCTGGAATGTGAGTGACAGGCCAGACAAGCGCACCAAGACCCCGCGTCGGAAGGTTTCTCTGCGATCGGTCGTTCGTTGGCTGGCGATCGGTGTGGGGCTTGTGTGGTTGCTGGCCGCGCTGATGCTTGTGGTGGCGCGATGGATCGACCCGCCAACAACTGCGGTGCAGATGCAACGCCGAGTGCAGGCGTGGATACACGACACGCCGTATCACAAACGCTACGAATTCATTCCACTCAGTCAGATCTCGCCCGATCTTCAGCATGCGGTGGTGGCCGCGGAAGACGCGCGCTTTTACGAGCACCATGGTTTCGATTGGCACGAGATCCAGATTGCCGCGGAAGACGATCTGGATGGCGGTCGCAGTCGTGGAGCTTCAACGATTACGCAGCAACTGGTAAAGAACTTATTCTTCGGAACGGGCCGCTCCTGGCTGCGCAAGGGCGTGGAATTCACACTGGTACCGGTGGCCGAAGTGGTGCTGGGCAAGCGCCGCATTCTGGAGATTTATCTCAACGTGGTGGAATGGGGGCCGGGAGTTTATGGTGCTGAGGCGGCGTGTCGTTACCATGACAAAACCGCGGCACGGAATATCGGCAGGCAAGAGGCGGCACGGCTGGCGGCGATTCTGCCGGCTCCTCTGAAGCGACGGCCTGAGCGCATGAATCACTACCGCGCGCTGATTCTTGAACGGATGCGGGAAATGGGTTGGTAGCTAGGTGGGTTGGTGATGGTGGGCGGCATTTGACTGATGCGGAGCCTGCAGTTGGTTTCGTGGCCGGTTTCGGAGCGATCATCGTTTCGGGAATATACTGATTTGCAAGAGCCCTGAAGGGAAAGAGTAAGTGCCGAAACTGCGAGGACAGTGGATGTTGAGTTGGGTTTGTGTCGTCACGTTCTTAGTGGTTTCGTGCCCAATTGAATATCTGGCACAACAGCCTGAAGCGGGAAGTCCGCCTCCGGTTCAAGCGGAACCGAGCGCCACAAGCAAGGGAAGTTCAGCGAACGCCGAGCAGAAGCTATCGGGCTTGGCCGTAGTCATAAAGGTGGACTCGATCGCCGGCGACCTCTTGTTCCACGCGGATGGATATAGGATTCGCGTTCACTCGGCGACGGTGACAACCTTCTCAGGCGACTTGAAGGCGCTG
>JANXQR010000342.1 GCA_025353435.1 Acidobacteriota bacterium
CGCGGAGAACTTCGAGGGGCGGGAGCGGGCAGGTGGCGGTGACGCGGTTGCGGCCGAGGTCGTCGAGGTCGAAGGCGTAGACGCGTTTTGAGGTGGCGGTGAAGTTGGTGTGGACTTCAATGCGGTCAAGGTCGCAGACGACGAGCAGAGGTGGGTTGTTGAGGTCTTCGCGGTAGTCGAGGAGCTGTTCGTAGGCTTTCTGGAGATTTTTGTGCTTGCCCTTGTATTCCCAGGGGAAGTGGTCGCGCAACCAGACGTCGGCGAAGCCTTTTCCGCCGCGGGTTCTGCTTACGTGCTTTTCAAAGGCGTAGTTTTCGCCGGCTGAGTCGGATTCGGCTGGGGTGGGCTGGCCGAGCATTTCGCAAAGGTTGTTGAAATGCGACTGCGAGCCGGCGTTCTCCGTTTGGGAGAAGATTTTCCAGCGACGGACGAACTCCGCGACGGTGAGGGGCATGGCCTAAACGAAGTTTACAAGGTTGTCTCGAGGCGCTTCGCTTTAGCGGGTTGACTACAGTGGTGCGACGGAGGTGGAACGGCTCGCGAGCGTCTGAAGTATCGCTGGTCTCAAAAGCGAGACCAGGGGCACCCAGCCTTCCATCCCCGGTCCCCAAAGGCGAGGGACCGGGGGCACCCCATCGTGGTCTGGAAAGGTCACCGGGACTGGGGCCGCCCGCCCCGTCCGCCCTTCCTAGTGATGGTCACATCTTGACAATCATATGGAAGGACGCTAGAGTCCGTTTCCATGGACCAGCCGAATACGGACGTGATTCAGGGCACGCTCGACATGCTCATTCTCAAGACGATTAGCCTGGAGCCAATGCACGGGTTTGGCATTGCGCGACGGGTCGAACAGGTTTCAAGGGGCGTGTTCAAGGTGAATCCTGGATCGCTACTGACAGCACTACAGCGGCTGGAGAGGGCGGGCTGGCTGGATTCCGCGTGGCGGCAGACGGAGCACTCGCGGAGAGCCAAGTTTTACTCGCTGACGAAGGCGGGGAAGGCGCAGCTTGAGTTGGAGACCGCGGACTGGGATCGGCGGACCACGGCGATTGCGCGACTTCTCAAGGCTGAGGGCTGAATCATGTCCCTGAGACGCATGTCGTTGTGGCGACAGTTAAGCTATGGCCTCCGCAGCCTTTTCAGCAAAGCGGACCGCGACCGGGAGGTTGCCGATGAGGTAGAGCAGTACTTCGAAGAAGCGACCGCGGCCTGGATGGCAAGGGGCCGGACGCTGGGAGAGGCGAGACGGGCGGCGCGACTGGAGGCAGGCAGCATGACTGCGGCCCGGGCACAGGCGCGCTCGTATGGCTGGGAGAACGGCGTGTCCAGCTTGATGAGCGATTTGCGCTTTGCCGCGCGCCAGTTGCGCAAGCATCCCGGATTTACAGCGACGGCGACGCTGACGCTGGCGCTGGGGATTGGCGCAAATACCGCCATCTTTACGGTGATTGAATCGGTTCTGCTTGCCCCGCTGCCCTACAAGGATGCGGGCCGCATTGCGGTATTGAACACACACTGGACGGACAGCGGACATACGTCGACTCGAGTAACGGGCGGAGACGCCGTGGCGGTGCGCGATCAGGCGAAGGGCCTGGCGGCCGTGAGCCTTTTTGCGGGAGGGAATGAAGGGGTGCAGCTTCGCGATCACGCTACGTACACCGAGGTGACCTGGGTGGACGAGAACTTTGCGCGCGTGTTCAGCCTGCAGCCAGTCGCGGGACGGCTTTTTACGGATGAGGAGTCGCACCGCGCTGCGCTGGTGAGCGAGATGTTTGCGCGGGACAATTTTGGCGGCGCGCAGGCAGCGGTGGGGCAGGTGCTTCATGTGGAGACAGAAGCGATCGAAATTGTTGGCGTGCTGCGGGGCGGGTTTGATTTCCCTGAGAAGACGCAGGTGTGGGAAGCCATGTCGCAGCGGCCGGAATCGATGTCGCACTCGGCTTTCAACTACAGGGCGGTGGCGCTGCTGAGCCCAGGCACGAGTTTGACGACGGCGCAGGCGGAACTCGATGGCCTGTCGCGGCGGCTGGAGACGGCATTTCCCGCGGACAACCGCAACAAGCAGATGAAGGTGCTTCCGCTGGCGGAGTCGTTGACGGGCAATGTGTGGCCGACGCTTTTGCTGCTATGGGCAACAGCGGGACTGATTCTGTTGATCGCGTGCGTGAATGTGACGCATTTGCAACTGGTGCGTTCGATGGAGCGGCAGCGTGAGATCGCGATTCGGAAGGCGCTGGGGTCGTCGCGGATGCAGGTGATGCAGCCGGTGATTCTGGAGGGCCTGCTGCTGGCATTGCCGGGTGGAACGGCCGGCGTGGTGCTGGCGTTTCCGACGGTGCGGGTGCTGGTAGCGATGGCTCCCACGGAGCTTCCGCGCGCCAGCGAGATCCACTTGAACGGTTGGGTTTTGGCGTTCACCTTTGGACTTGCGGTGATGACAGCGGTTGCAGGGTCAGTGCTGCCAGCATTGCGTGCTGCGAAGGTGGAGCCGGCCGAGGCGTTGAAGCGCGACACTTCGCGGGGGGTGAGCCGGCATGGTGCGGCGAAGCTCCGCGATGGGCTGGTGATTGCGGAAGTGACGGCGACCTTTGTGCTGGCCGTGGGAGCGGGGCTGTTGCTGCACACGATGACGAACCTGATGGCGCGCACCATGGGCTACGAGACGAGCCAGATGCTGGTGGTGGATGCGGATGGGCCGGCGCACTCCTTGCAGGATGCGCTTCGTGTGGGGCGCCAGTTCGATGAGTTGTTTGTGAAGCTCAAGGGCATACCGGGCGTGGAGCGTGTGGCGGGAATCATGGGTTTGCCCACCGGGGCCTACGGCTCCAATGGCTACTACCAGACTAAGGGCGGGTTGCCGATGGACCCGGCGCAAGCGCCTTCGGCCAACTTCAGCGTAGCCAGTCCCGGGTACTTTCAGGCGATGGGAATTCCGATGAAGCGCGGGCGAGAGTTCAGCGGGCAGGACGCGTACGAAAGCCCTTTTGTTGCGGTGATCAGCGAGTCGTTGGCGAGGCGGAGTTTTGGCGGCGACGATCCGGTAGGAAAGCAGATTCAATGCGGTCTGGATTCAGACAAATGGATGACGGTGGTGGGGGTGGTGGGGGATGTACGGCAAGGCTCGCCGGCGGAGGCGCCCGGGCCGACTCTCTATATGCCTTTGGCGCAGCATCCGTTTTATTCCAACCAGATTCACATTGTGGTCCGCACAGCGGTAGAGCCGCTCTCGGTAATGAGCCAAGTTCAGCAGGCAATTCTCAGAGTAAATCCGCTGATGGCTTTGCGATTTACGACGATGGACGCGATGGTGAACAACTCGGTCGCTTCGGAGCGCTTTCGCGCGGTTCTCATCTCCTGCTTTGCGGGAATGGGGTTGTTGCTGGCGATGCTGGGAGTGTACGGGACGATGGCGTATTCGGTGGCGCAGCGAAGATTCGAGATTGGCCTGCGCATGGCGTTTGGGGCGGAACGGCGAACGATATTGGGCACAGTGCTGGCGCACGCGGCGCGGCTGGCGTGTTTCGGAATTGCCGCGGGGCTGGTGCTGAGCGTGGCGCTGGGGCGGCTGGTGACGAGCATGCTGGTGGGCGTGGGGCCGCTGGATCCAATCAGCCTGGTGGCCGCGGCACTTTTGTTGTTTCTTACGGCGCTGGGGGCTGCGTTTATTCCGGCGCGGGTTGCCACGCTGGTGAATCCGGTGACGGCTCTGCGGGCCGAGTGATTTTGGGAGCTGGCTGCGGGGGGGTGGAACGGCTTGCGAAGCTCCAAGTTTGAGGGGGCACCCTGGGGCACCCGAGGATTGTGCGGAGGGAACGATGGGCAAATGCAAAGACAAAAGCAGGTCCCTCGGCTCCGCTGAAAAACGCTCCGCTCGGGATGACACTTCTTTGAGGAGGGGAGGTTGGTAGTTTTCCACCCTAAGCGCAACACAAAGACGGGGTGGGGTTGGTGGTATCCCACCCTAGCGACAAAAACAAATACGTCGCGAGGATGGGGCACCCTCGGTTTGCGGCGAGAGGAGAAAGTGCAAAAGGCAAGTGCAAAAGCAGGTCCATCGGCTCCGCTGAAAAACGCTCCGCTCGGGATGACACTTCTTCGACTATTCGTGTGCGGGATCGGCGGGATCTGAGGCGCGGAGGGCGAGGCCGTGGGCTACTGAGGTGAATTCGTTGCCGCCACGGATGCGGTGGGCGCCGAATCTTGTGGCGAAGATGCGGCGGACGGCGGGGACGAAGGAGCTGCCGCCGGTGAGGAAGACGCGGTCGACATCTTTGGCGTCGATGCAGGATGTTGTGAGGAGCGTGTCGACGGAGTGCTCGATGGCAGCTAGTTCTTCGGCGATCCAGGACTCGAATTCGGCGCGGGTGACGGGGATTCGGAGGTCGATGGAGTGGGCGAGGGCGGTGCCGTCGCGGAAGCGGAACTCGGCGGCGTCAGCGTGTGACAGCTCGAACTTGACCTGCTGGACAGCTTGATGAAGTTGATAGCCAAGGTCGCCATCGATGACGGCGATGAGGGCTTCAATCTTTTCAGGTTCGAGGGCGCGGATGAGGGCGCTTTTTAGGATTTCGCGGACGTTGTTGGTGCGGAGAAACGAGAGGTAGTGCCAGCGCTCGAGGTTGGCGTAGATCCAGGCGGGGACGGCGGGAAGGACTTTGTTCCCGGAGCGGGCGTCGGAGTTGGAGCCGAGCGAGGGAGAGACGAGTTTGCGAACGATGCGGGCGTCGAACGCGTCGCCGGCGAGGCCGACGCCGCTGTTGCCCAACAAATCATCCGGAGTTCGGCCGCGGCGGCGGATGGTGGGGCCGACGCGGATGAGGGAGAAGTCGCTGGTGCCGCCGCCGAAGTCGCCGATGAGGATCAACTCATCGTGATCGAGGGTGGACTCGTAGTGGTAGGCGGCCGCGACGGGCTCCATTTCGAAGTCGACGGACTCATAGCCGGCTTTCTGAAAAGCTTTCCTCAGGCGGGTGAGAGCGTACTCGTCGTCGGCATTGGTTTCGGCGCCCACGAACCGCACCGGGCGTCCGGCCATGGCGAAACGGATCTCCCTGCCGAACTGTCGCTCGGCGTGTTCGCGAAGGTCGGAAAGCATGCGGGCAATCAAGTCTTCGATCGTGTAGCGGCGCCCGAATACTTCGGTGCCGGTAAGG
>JANXQR010000464.1 GCA_025353435.1 Acidobacteriota bacterium
GTAACAGAGATGCGAAGGTGGCGGCAATGTCTACCGGCGCTACAAGTCCGTGGTACGTGCCCGGCAAGAAGCCAGCTCCGAAAAGTTCGAGCGGTACGTGACGGTCATAGCTGTTCGCTGAGAAATGGGTGGTTCCGGAGCCATGCCACGGAAATTGATAAGGGCCGAAATTCAGGTGGAGAGCCCAACCGACATAGGGCGAGTAGCTATGAGCGATCAATCTTCCGTACTGTGTTTCCGGGAGCCGGCCCTCCCGCATCTGCTCGCTTGTATAGATGTTTGTCAGCGCAGGGGGCTCTATCTGTCGACTGTTTCTTGAACTGCCGTCCCGGGAGATGAAGCCCGAGAATATCTGTTGGACCATGCTCTTCGAAGTATTCTCTGCCTCATCCTCGCTCACACCGGCAGCTTCGAAAGCAAATCGATTCAAAAGAAGATAAGGGTTATCCATCTGCAGGACATATTTACCCTTTCCTTTGAGCGGATACTTTGCTTCCAGCATTTGTTCAAGTGGCTTCGTGAACTCGTCTGGCGAGAAATCGAGCACGGGCATGCCCATCGTGTCGCCCGCCTCTTGAGTTGTCGCCACTCCGTGATCCCCGGTCATCGCCACCATAACATTTGTCAATCCAACAGTTTTATCCAAAAAGGTGAAAAACGCATCGAGGGCTGCATCAGATTGCACAATGAGCTGCTTCTGCGAAGGATCGTCCGGACCGAAAGCATGTCCATTGATGTCGGTCGACGAAATGGAGATTGTGATCATGTCGGGGACATTCGCCGGATTCCGACCCAGCTTTTCGCCCACGATCAGTGCTTGAGCAAAATCTAACTGGTAGACCACGCTTGCTGCCGAACGCCCGACCGTTTCATAAAAGCTACCCCTTGGTGCACCGCTGTCTTGGCGCGCGAGCGCCGCATGGTCGCTCGCGTTGAACTGCGTAGCCCATGCTGGAAGTTCCTTCATCCAGTATGTCGAGGTCTCCCAAGTGCCGGTCTCATGATCAACCCAGAAGGCTCCTCTCGTTGCGTGACCACTGGTCAAAATCGCGGCTCTGTCCTTCATCGAAACGCCGTACACTCGAGCCTTTCCTTCCGTTGCCAACACGAGTTCGTCGCCCAGCGTGGTAGCCATTTCCCTATGAGCCGATGCACCTGTTAGGTCTTTGGTTCCTGTGGGTGCGCCTACGAGCGCGTACCGGTTGTCTGCAACAGAACTCACTGATTGGAGTGCTCCATCCGGGCCCGGCTCATACCATTCGTTCAGCGGGATGTCGTGACCGTCGGTGTACGCACCGGTGCCGACTGTTGCGTGCCCGGCTGCTGTGACTAGGTTGGCATAGTCGTAGTAGCAATCGGTAAAATGGGCTCCCTGCTTCAGAAACAGGTTCCATCCATTCTTTGTCTTGAATTCATCTCGATATCTGTCCAGATAGTCTCCGCGAAATTGATCAAAGACAAGAATCACAACTAGCTTTGGCTTGGCGTCATAAGCATCAGCGAAGCTTCGCGGGAGGCAGAAGGCAACTAGGGAGACAAGAAGAGAAAAGCGAGTGGCCGAATACATTGACGTTGAACCCTCGATAGTCAAACCTATTTGTAAATCGGTTGAACCGTGCCCGTATTCCGAACGGGGGACTTGAACCAGCCTCAGCGAACAGCTTGGTTGTTGCTTTCGCCCTCACTGATTAGCCCAGCTAGGCACCCTGCACGTTCCATCATCGGCCGGCTTCGATAATCATGAATGTACCTGCCTTCGGCCTCGGCCTGCCGTCAGTTGTTTGCTCCAACTCTGCAGTGGGCAAAAAGATATGGTGCGTGCCCGGGTCCACGTCCATAGTCCGCGCACCAGCCGCCGTCTTCACTGTTTGCACCACGGACCACGTACCACTTTTCAGGGCTGCCACGGTCATCGAGCCATCGCCGGCGCTGGCGAAAGCCAAGCCCGCGTCGAACCTCCCGGCGTCGACGCCTGCTCCGATGGGCACAGATGCCTCGATCGTCCCGGTTTCGGCGCTCATCACGATTAACTTTTGCGGGTTGCGGCAACCAATGAAAAGGCGGTGATTCGGCATATCCATGGCCATGGACACGGGCTGACCACCAGGTGCCACCGGCCACCGCGACATGACCTTGCGCGTTTTCAGATTGACGACTGCAACCATGTTCTTGTCTTCGAGATTAATGTAGACGTTGCCTGATCCGTCAGAGACGAAGAATTCTGGTGCGCCCCCGAGCTTGATGGGGGGATCTAGTTTGCCGCCCTCGAGGGGAATATCGGGGCTGAAGGTTAGCAGAGAATTGCCGTCACCTGAAACGGCCAATATCTTCTTCAGCTTCGCATCGTAAATAATACCGTCGGCATCTGGCAAGGCAGGAATTCTTCCCAGCACATCATAAGTCTTGAGGTCGAAGACTATGATCGCACCGGCGCCGCCGCCGTCCGTGATGAAACCGCGATTGAATTCAGGGGCCAGAGCCACACCATGCGAATGAACTTGGCCGCGTATGTCGCCGAGCACCTGACCAGTCCGCTCATCAACGGCCATGGTGTGGCTTGTACGTGTGACAAAGAGACGGTGGTTCGGAGCATCTACGGTCAAGTAATCCCACGCACCATCTCCACCAACCTTAAATCTGTTCAGCACTTTCCAATCTGATTGTGCCGAGGAAACGGAAACCACCCCTGCAGCGAGCAGAGCGATCTGCAGCAAAGCCATTCGTGAGCTACTCAAGTTGCCTCTCTTTCGATGATTCGTTCGCCGGACGAACAAGCAAAGCTGCAAAGCTAACGGGCGGCTTTGGAAACTCTTGATGTCCTGCAAGAAAGATACCTACCGAACATTAACCTTGCCTTAAGTCTTTACCTCACTAGTCGGGAGCGCGCCGAACTTGTGAGACTTTGGTCAGTCGTCAGACTCGCCTAGTTCAACCTGTCAGGTTTTGATCCGGCTGATTGCTGTTGTATCGTCGACAAAAGGCTCGATCGGGCTCTAAGAGCGCCACCGTCCTACGCGATTGACATCTAAATCACTGGCGCTGGCGATCCGCCTATCATTATTCGATCGGATACAATAAAACTTTAAGAGCTTCTCTTTTTAGGCAGAGGTCAAAGGCTTCCTTCCATTCGGAAATCGGCAATTTCGCAGAGATGAGATCCTTCAGGTGTATGCCGCCGCCTGCGTAAATTTTCATCATTCGCGCCCAAGTGTTTTCGGTGTAGCACAGTGAGCCGGACATTCTTAACTGCTTATAGAAAATCAAGTCTATTGGAAACTCGATATTTCTGCCGCAGATCGCAACTTGAATGTGCTGTCCCATAGGCCGAATCGCCTCCAGGCAGCCTCTGACTGACGATTCGACTCCGGCACACTCAAAGGCTACGTTAACTCCGTGACCTGTTGTAATCTCGGCAACAGCATCCTTAAGGTTTTGAGACCCAACATTAACGATCGCGGTCGCGCCGAGTCGAGTTGCCGCTTCTAGTCTTCGACCGTCACCATCCGCCCCCGAAACAATCGTTCGTATACCTTGCAAAACGAGCAACTTCAAGCAAAGCAACCCAATTGGCCCCGGACCAGAAACCAACCCAAAGTCACCGGGACGCACGTCCGAGATTTCAGTTACGGCATGTACAGCAGCAGCAAATGGTTCACTCAGTGCCGCCTCCTCTAACGTGAAAGTGTCAGGAACACGAAATAGCTGATCTGTACGCATGACAACGAACTTCGCGAATGCACCGTTTACTCCGTGTCCCATGCCCCGACGATCTTTGCAGAAGATGAAATTCCCGGAGCGACAGAATTCACACTTTCCGCACATGACAGAGCTCGCACCGAGCCCAGCCACTCGTTCGCCAACTAGTACGGCGGAGACCTTCCGGCCAACCTCAATAACGGTACCAGCAAATTCATGGCCGAGCACAACAGGCGGGTAATTGCGAAAGGTGTCATGGAGTACGTGAATATCGGTGCCACATACGCCACAAAAGGCCACCTCAAGCTTTACATCGTCATCACCGCATCTTGGTTCATCAACATCCAGAACGTCGACATTTCCTTCACCCGCGGCATATTTGACGAGCGCCTTCAGTTAGCTGCTCCTTAATCAAGCAAAGAATAGGGGTTTCGAATTCTGAGTCAACTCGAATGAGGAGCCCAGTCTATCGGACCACTCCGCGAGCGGCAACAAGGTCGGTCCTCTGTCCGCCACTTCGCTTTTGTTCAAGTCGGTGCCGACAAAACAGCAGAAACGCGCACAAGGCAAGCTTGAGCATCATGCTCCCGATGCTCATTTGGAAATCTGACCTGACTACATTGATTGTTTCATTCACTGTGAAGATAGCCTATTCGCTGGCCCGAAGCTCCAAACTGTTCCAAGTTCTGCGCATTGCTGCTGCGCGGAAACCCTCCAAAGCGCCGTCGAGAGCCTGGTACAGGCACACGTCCAGTGTCGCCAATTTGGTGTGCTGGATGACACACACGTAAACGTCCTCGAGCTAAATCCCGCTCTGGACGGATCACCTTACGCTAAATGAAGGCGCTTATCTCTAGACGTCAGAAGGCCCCATGAGTGTATCGGCTGAATTTGGACGAGATTTCTTCAAGGAGCGCAGAGGGGCCTTTGTGGATAGATTGTGAGAGGCATGTGAACCGCATCTTGTGTGGCGCTGCGTAAGGCATCACAGTTGTGAGATGAGACAAGCTTGCTGCAAAACAGCCCGGTTGCGAATTGATACCGAATCCATATATCGCATGACGTACACCGACCCGAAGCGATTCAAACACTCGTCACGCAAGCAGCCGTCGGAGCTCTCCACCTCACCGTTCCGCATGCGGCCCTGAGCCCCGATGCCCGGGTCGGAAATACACAAGGTTGATCTTGCGTACCCCTGCCCAGCCCCTGCCCAGCTTGCACTATTCGAGCTCTGTGCTGATGATCGAATGACCCGAACTGGAATCTGTTCAAATGACGGATGTGACGTATGCTCCTATGCTTCCTTGATGCGACGCGCGGAAACAGGGCAACTCAAGAAGTGGAATAAAGAGCAAACAGACTTCTCTCGCAATCTGGTGTCAGTTCTGGTGTCAGTTCGGATTGTCCTTTGAGGCAATCTCCTGCAACGGCGTGCAAGATGGCTTGTAACACAAGCGATTCAGAATGAGCGAGATATCGACACGATGCGGAACGATGCTACTCTGTGCAAAGTGGCCGACCTACGGTTTAGGAAACCGTAGAAGGCCACTTTGCACAGAGTAGCATCGTTCCGCATCGTGTCGATATCTCGCTCATTCTGAATCGCTTGTGTTACAAGCCATCTTGCACGCCG
>JANXQR010000470.1 GCA_025353435.1 Acidobacteriota bacterium
GGCGAATTCCTGGTAGCCAGTCGTATGGGCGGCAATATATTCCACATCGATAAGGCCATCGCGAATGAGCACATGGGCGATGCCGTTGATGAGTGCGATATCGCTTCGGGGCTTCACGGGAAGGTGAATGTCGGCCATCATCGCTGTCTTTGTGACGCGCGGATCGACGACGATCAACGTTCGGCATTTGTTGCGTTCAAGCCGTTGGCACAGGATTGGATGATTGTCTGCAATGTTGGCGCCAATCAGAAGGATTACATCAGCAGACTCCATGTCGGCATAAGAGCCTGGAGGGCCATCGCTGCCGAAGGAAAGCTTGTAACCGGAGACCGCGCTGGCCATGCAAAGTGTTGTATTGCCATCGAAATTTGACGTGCCGAATCCGAGTTGCACCAACTTGCCAAGCGTGTAGAACTCTTCAGTGACCAACTGACCGGTCCCAATCACCCCGAGCGATTGCTTCCCATACTTGCTCTGAATCGACGTGAACTTCTCGACCATCACATCGAGCGCTTCATCCCAGCTAACGGGCGTCAGGTGTCCCTTTTTGCGCAATAGTGGCTGTATTGCCCGGCCGGGCGCGGAGAGAATGTGATGTTCGCTCAAACCCTTGGGACAGAGTTTGCCGCGATTGACGGGATGATGCTCATTGCCTCGCACCGCTACCGCTTTGCCGTCCCTCACTCCAACTTCCATCCCACAGCCAACCGAGCAGTATCCACAGGTTGTTTTCACCCATCGGTCAGCGACGCGAGTCGCAGACATTTTCCCGAAGCGGGAGTCAGTGCCGTAGCTGTACTTTTCACGCAACGTGTCGATGCCCAGTTTCCGGCGGACGCGATTCCAGAACGAATGTTTGAGAATCAATTGCGACCTCCCCGGACGAAAGTGAGCGCCATATTCAAAGGCACAACCGAGACAAAGAAGAGATACCGTGCCATGAATACGCCGGCCAACCCGGTGAGGGCAGCCAATATGTTAAGCCGCGCTACCGCGAAACAGGCAGCAAGGCCAACCATTGCGAATGAGGCGAAGAGCACCGCACGGAGCGATTCAGTCCTGAGCAGCGAGGCGCTGGCGCGTCGTTCATATACACGCGAGAAGCGGAGCCTGCCGCAACGAACTACCTGATTGACGATCCATAGAGCAGCAAAGGCAATCACGGGTTGGGCTGCAGAAGTGGTGGGATCTCGGCTGGTTGAGATCCAATGCGAACCCGCCATTTCCGCAAGCCGATTGGCAACGACATGAAGCGGGGAGGCAATGAGCGATCCCAAAAATGCTGTACTGAGGAGAAAGTCGAGCGGAGTATGGATCAGATTCCACGAAGGTCGTGCGGGGACAAGATAGATGCATGCGCTGCAGATTGTTCCGCCGATTGCGGCGATTGCCGCGGTCCACCCAAGACCGGTTAGGAATTCAGGACGAAGCGATAGCTGAGGCGCCGACGCACGACCAATGAGCGCCGCAAGCCGTGTGTCGCGAATCGCCGCGGCACCGTAGAGCGCGGTGCTTACGGCCAGGGTACTGAAGAAAATGGTGTACAGAAGAACTTCCCGGCTCACCCATGATCGGCGCCACATCTTGAGAGCTCGCCACGCATACGCCGGCCTGCCGAGGTGCATTGCAGAGACAGCCAGTGCAATTGAAGTAATCAACAGCTCCGCGGCGAGGCTGGTCCAGGCAACGTTGTTCTGCACTAACTCATAGATCAAGGCACCGGAGACGGACTGTACCAGGGTCGTCATAACAACGAGCGAAAGGTGAGCGTGCTCGCGGTGTGCGTGTCCCAGATCCACGTGTTCCAACTTGGCTGTAGACTGGGGGAGCGTGATGCGTGTTGTGGAGATTGTGTGTCCGGCAGCGGGCATTCCGGGCGACTCGGCTGTTGCGTAGTCCTCACGCCACGCTGACATATTGACAATTTCGATTTCAATGGCCGACTCCGGGCAGGCATTAACGCAGGCCGGTTCAAGACCGTCGGCGAGGCGCCCATGGCACATGTCGCACTTGCCCACGACCCCACGTTCTGGGTTGAACTGTGGGACGCTATACGGACAATTCCACACACAATATTGACAACCGATACAGGCATCGGCTGAATGGAGGACGATGCCCGTGGCAGGGTCTTTGGTGTACGCATCGACGGGACAGCCCTTCAAGCATGCCGCGTCCAGGCAGTGATTGCATCCCATGGAGAGGTAGCTGCGCTGGGTGTCAGGCCATGCACCGCCTTCAACCTCGCCGAAGCGGCGCCAGTGGATCTCTGCAGGATTGTTGTTCTGTTCATTGCATGCAATCTCACAGGAACGGCACCCTATGCATTTGGTCATGTTGAAGTGGAAGCGGTATTGTTCATCGGCTTCCAATGACCGGCCGGGAATGAGGGCTGCATCGACCTGCAAGGTGGAACCGGCGGCCTGTCCGGCGGCCACCAATTCGAAAAGTGAATCAGTCCCGCGGCCGCCCGCTCCGGTGGTGAGACGCACGAGCGCAGCGGCGTCTGCTGATTGGGCGCGCTCATGCAGGGGCAGGGTCATGTTGTGTCTCAGCTCTCTCGTTGTATCCGTTTCGCCGTTTTAGTCCGTTTCAGTTAGCGGCGTTTCAATAGACGTCGCGGTGGTAGCGGTGCTGCTCCTTAAGTGACTGCAGATAGTCATCCGCCGCTTCCGAATTCATGCCGCCTTGCTTGGCGACTATGGCATGAAGCGCGGAATGCACATCCTTTGCCATGCGCGATGCATCGCCACACACGTACAAACTTGCGCCTTCCTCGAGCCACGTCCAGAAGTCCGGCGCGTGTTCGAGCATCTTGTCCTGCACGTAGACCTTATGGTCCTGATCGCGAGAGAATGCGGTGTCCAACCGAGTGAGATGACCGTTGCCATGCATGGACTCGAGTTCTTCGCGATAGAGATAGTCAGTGGCTGCACTCCGCTCGCCGAAGAAGAGCCAGTTGCGTCCCGTCGCGCCATTGGCGCGACGTTCATGAAGGAATCCGCGAAACGGTGCAACACCGGTGCCCGGGCCGATCATGATGATCGGGGCGGCGGGGTCGGAAGGTAGCCGGAATTTTTTATTCGGCTGGATGTAGATGGGCAGGCGATCGGAGACAGACACCCGGTCTGCGAACAGGGTCGAGCAGACGCCTCCGCGTTCCCGTTGGTGCGATCGATACCGTACCACCGCGACGGTCGTGTGAATCTCTCCGGCATGGGCGGCAGGGCTTGAAGAGATGGAATAGAGCCGCGGAGTAAGCCGGGGAAGCATCGTGGCCAGGTCAGAGGCATCCTCTATCACTCCAGGGAACTCAGCGAGCAGGTCAATCAAGCCGCGGTCGTAGACGTAACTTTCGAGTTGTGCCTGGTGATCGGGCACCAGCAAGTCAAGAAGCTTGGCGCATCTTCCTCGCTTTGCATACTCGGAAACGATTTTCCGGTTGAGGCGCGTGATCTGGAGTTGCCGGGCCAACGCATCGTGGAGAGTGGTGGCTCCGTTCTTACCGCAAACTACTTGCTCGTTGCCGTTGAATCCTGCTTTCTGCATGATCTCGGCAACAAGATTGAGATCGTTACTGGGGACGACGCCACACGCGTCTCCTGCCTCATACGTGATCTGAGCTTCTGCGATTGAGAACACGACATGCAGCGTTGCCTTGCTTGATGCGCCGTGAGTGAGTTGCCTTCTCTCAACCACAGGCGCAAACATTGGATTCTCGCGGGTGTATACGGAAACGGGCGCCGGATTCAGATGGGTTGCAGCTGCGGTTGAACCAGCAGCATCCGCATTTTGACCTTGCCGCTTCTCTTTCAGACTTGCCAGAACGCTTGTCTTCCACCGAGTGAAGGGCTCATCAACTTCCACGTCGCACTCCACCCGGTCACAGATGCGATTGGCCCCGAGGGCAGCGAGCTTGGTATCGACGTCGATGCCAAACTTGCAGAACTGCTCATAGTGCCGATCGCCCAACGCGAGGACGGAATAGCGCAGCTTCTCAAATCGTGGAAAGTGCTCCAGGCAAAGAGCCTCGAAGAAGGGCTGGACCCCGTCCGGCGCGTCTCCCTCTCCGTAAGTGCTGACAATTAGAACAGCATATTCCTCCGCCGCCAAAGCTGCCGGAGTGTAACCAGCGAGAGTTGATACCGCGGGAACATGTCCCTGGCCTTTAAGTTCTTTCGCGAGTTTGCGCGCCAAACCTTCAGCCGTGCCTGACTGCGATGCGTACAGAACTGCGATGCGATGTGATGCCTTGGCTTCCACCGGTGCAGACGGCGCTGCGGAAGAAAACATGCCGGCCAGCATGCCGTTGAGCCACGCTCTTTGCTCCTGCGTGAAGGGAGCATTTTCAGGGATGTAGGGAATGGATGTGTTCATGGGTTACGCTCGCTCCTGGGCAGCGCAAAAAGACTTGAGTTCCTCGATACTGTGCCTTCGGGCGAAACTCAGAAATGTTTCATCTGTCATCCGACGCTCTACGTAGGCGGCGAAGAGCTGTTCCATCAATGGAGGCAATTGACTGTATGGAATGGCGGAGAACAACTCGCGGGCGAGCCCTCTGTCTTGATCAGAACCGCCGCCAAGGAAGACTTGATAACCCTCTTGGCCGGCCACTTTGGCGCCGAGCAGCCCAATGTCACCGATATAGTGCTGCGCGCACGAATGGGGACAGCCGGTCACATGGAGGTTTACTGGTTGGTCAATCTTGAAGCGGGCATCCAACAGATTTGCTAACTCGACCGCGTGAGCTTTTGTGTCAGAGGCAGCAAAGCGGCAACCACGATTCCCAGTGCAGGCAACGGTCCCGCTCAGCACTGTGCCCGCAGTAAACTCGAGGCCTGCGGCACGAAGCGCATTGCACGCCGCTTCTACGTTGGCGCTCGATATATTGGGAATGAGGAGATTCTGCCAGACAGTCAGCCGCAATTCTCCGCTCCCGCAATTGTCCGCAATTTCTGCCAGTGCGTTCATTTGGTTAGCCGGTAGTTTGCCGACAGGGACGGACACGCCAATGTAATGCAAGCCCTGCTGGCGTTGCGCATGCACTCCGATGTGCGCAGCGCGATCGATTGGATTTCTTGGTTCGCACTCCGATTCAGGAAAGCGAATCATGGGGAAAGCGAGACGCTTCTCCGTCTCTTCCA
>JANXQR010000513.1 GCA_025353435.1 Acidobacteriota bacterium
TCTTCACCAGTAGATCGCACACCACCACACCAATCTCGGTGGGAAAGAAGCGCCCCGTGATCTTGGTGACGTATTCGCGGTCCTGAATGGTGTTGATGATCGAGGCGTAAGTAGACGGGCGCCCGATTCCGCGCTCTTCAAGAATCTTGACCAGCGACGCTTCGTTGTAACGCGGAGGCGGCGAAGTAAAGTGATCCTCCGGATCAAGCTTTTCAAGCGCCAGCGCTTTCACACCATCGAGGCTGGGCAACTTGTTCTTCGATTCGTCGTCGTCTTCGCCCTTCTCTTCCGCTACTTCGTAAACCTTGAGGAAGCCATCAAAACGCAACACCGATCCACTCACACGGAAGTCGTAAGTCTTGGCGGTCTTTTCGGAAACCGCCGCGATTTTCGCCGTCGTGATATCGAAAATGGCCGGCATCATTTGCGACGCAACGAATCGCTGCCAGATGAGCCGATAGAGCTTCAGCTGTTCGTCGCTCAGAAATTTAGCGATTGACTCCGGCGTCCGTGAAGCATCGGTCGGCCTGATGGCTTCGTGCGCATCCTGTGCATCCTTCTTGCCCTTGTAATCATTGGGAGTCGCGGGAAGATACTGCGTACCAAGGTTCTTCCCAATCCACTCGCGCGCACTTTCCTTCGCATCGGGAGAGACGCGAGGCGAATCAGTACGCATGTAAGTGATCAGGCCCGTCGTTCCCTCGGGGCCGAGGTCCACGCCTTCATACAACCGCTGCGCAACGCCCATGGTGCGGCGAACGTTGAAGCCCAGCTTGCCGGCGGCATCGCGTTGCAGTTGGCTGGTGATGAAGGGCGCCAAGGGGCGCCGCTGCTTCTCGCTCGATTGCAATGAGACAAGCGACCACTTAGCGTGTTCGAGCGCGGCCAGCACGTCGTCCATCGATTTCTTGTCGGGCAATGCGTTAGCAATGAATTGGTCTTTGCCTTCCTTGTCCTGGCCGTTGGCCACACGAACGGACTCACCATCGATGCCGATGAAACGTGCTTTCAGCTTCTTGTCGGCATCCTTTTCGGCATGCAGCAATGCATCCAGCGTCCAATATTCAACCGGCTTGAACGCGCCAATCTCTCGCTCGCGCTCAACAATGAGCCGCACCGCAACGGTTTGCACACGCCCGGCCGATAGTCCCCGTCGCACCTTGTCCCACAACAGCGGCGAAATCTGATATCCAACCAGCCGATCCAGAACACGGCGCGTCTGCTGCGCGTCTACAAGATTCTGATCCACGTCGCGAGCGTGCTTGAATGCCTCCTGCACAGCCTTCTTCGTGATCTCGTTAAAGGTGACGCGGCGGATCTTTTTCCGCTCTTTTGCCGATGTGCCCAATTGCAGCGCAAGGTGATATGCAATCGCTTCGCCTTCGCGGTCAGGATCAGGCGCCAGGAAAATTTCATCCGCCTTTGCCGCGGCCTTCTTCAGTTGAGCGACAACCTTCTCCTTGCCCGGAGACACGATGAGCGTCGGCTCGAACGTCCGCTTCTCTAACTCCACGCCGATGTCGTTCTTGGGCAGGTCCATGATGTGCCCGACTGAAGCCAGCACCTCGTAACCCTTGCCCAGATATTTCTCAATCGTCTTTGCCTTCGCGGGCGATTCGACGATTACTAATGATTTGGTCATTGCCATCCTTATTAATGACCCCGCTTTGGCCTGTTGGACTCACCTGCGAGGTTTACGTTTCATTTCTGATTACTGCGTGCAGTCGAAAGAACTTTTATGGCCGACTCGATCCGGGCCGATCCCCTTGCATTGAATTGGCCGCGAAACTTGGAAGCTATCACGTAAGGCTAGGTCTTTACCACTTTTTCGCAAGCGGCATCCGCCAGCCACTTCCCAAGACTGTACGCGCAATACCGCTGGAAGTGCGCGAAATCTGCACCTCATCCTTCAATTCACAGTTGATTTCAACGGTACCGGTCTACAGCGTGCGCACGTAATTTTTTCCCGGCAACTGGCGAATGCGACCCGCCATCTCCAGTTCAAAGAGCGCTGTAAATACCTCAGAAGAGGTCAATTGCGTTTCGAGCGCTTCAAGAACCTCGTCGATCTGCAGCGACTCGTCCGCTCTCAATGCCTCCAACACCATTGCTTCCTCGGGACGCAAGCTCGGATCAGCTAACAGAGATGCTTGAAACTCGGGTTTGGATGCAAGCCCGGCCTCCAATTCAAGTTCACAGCGCACGTTCGAGGGCAGATCTTCCCACACATCTTCCCACGTCGCAACCAGCTTCGCACCCTGTTTAATCAGCGTGTTAGGCGTCCAGGAACTCTTATTGGTCACATTTCCCGGCACCGCGAACAGATCGCGATTCTGCTCTGCCGCGCACCGGGCCGTCACCCTCGTACCGGAGTTTTCCCCGCCCTCTACAACCAGCACCGCGACACTGATGCCGCTGAGAATTCGGTTGCGGCGAGGAAAATTCTGAGGAGCCGGAAACGTGCCCAACGGAACTTCGCTTACAATCGCACCGCCTGTAGCAAGGATCTCTTCGCTCAACTTGCCGTTTTCCTTGGGATAAACCACATCCACGCCAGTGCCCCACACTGCCACCGTGGGCATGCGTGCAGCGAGCGCGCCTCTGTGAGCGCAGGTGTCGATGCCACGAGCCATTCCGCTTACCACCAGCAGCCGGCGAGCTGCGAGATCACGCGCCAGCATCTCCGCCACGCCCGAACCATATGGAGACGGATGACGCGTGCCGACTATCGCGATCGAAGGGCGGGCCAGCAGACTTGCTTCTCCGCGCAACCAGAGCACGGGCGGCGGATCATAAATCTCACGCAACCGCTCCGGGTAATCGGGGCTGTTATAGCACACAAGCTTCGCCCCCACAGCATCCAGGCTCGCCCACTCCGCTTCGGCTGCACCGCGTCCTTTGCCGTCGAAAAGAAAGTGCGCAGCCTCGGCGGAAATCTGCAATGCTTCCAGCCCGGTGAGCGAAAGCTCAAATATCTGACTCGGGGTTTCGAGTCTTTTTACAGCTTCAAGAATGCGACGCGGACCGAGCCCCGGCGTCAACGTCAGCGCCAGCCACGCAAGCTGATCCTGCGCAGTACAAGTTGCCTTCTGAGGTATAGCGGACTGCACCATGCTGTTCCTATCGATTTACCTATCCCGGCCGACATGTCCCGACTATCGGGCGCGAACCAGGCGCTGGATCAAATGCTCATGTTTTACACGCTGATTTGCGCTCACGTTATGCCCCACCGGGACGAAAGTCAAGGTTGCGCGACACATGCCACTGGTCATGAACAATTGACGCAGCGTGATCCAGTGATGCTGGTTTGGCAGGCGCACAGCAGCAAGGGATTTAGACTGACAGTGTGGCTCTCCTCTCCCAGAATCCTCTACGCATCGCCGCGATACGCTTTCTGAATCCCGCGCCACTCATGTGGGACTTCGAGCACGGTTCGGCCGCCTCGACTCTCGCAGAACGCTATCGCATCGAATGGATGCTTCCTTCAGAATGCGCAGATCAGTTGGCGGCTGGAACCGCTGACATCGGGCTGGTACCCATCGCCGCCCTGGCGCAGAATCCGGGATTGCGCGTCTTGCCCGGATGCACCATCGCTTCGAAGAATTACGTGCGCTCACTTCTACTTGTGCGACGCGCAGATCGTCCACTCGCGAACATTCGCACCGTGGCTGCTGACACGGCGAGCCGGACCACCATCGCGTACTCACGGATCCTTTTTGAGAAGTGGGGCAACCGCTCCGCACAATTTGTGCCCATGGCCGCGGACCTCGACATCATGCTCGACCATGCTGACGCCGCAATCGTGATTGGCGACCCTGCGCTGCTTGCTTTGGAAGAACGTGCAAACCGCGGTGAAAGGCAGGAAGAAGTGCTTGTCTACCACGACATTGCACACGAGTGGCGGGCCCTCACCGGTCTGCCCTTCGTATCGGCGGTCTGGGCTGCCCGCGCGGAGGTTTCGATCGACAAAATCGCCGACGACTTCATTCTCTCCCGGGATCATGGCCTGGTAAACATCAACGCTCTCGCCGCGGAGTGGTCAGAAAAACTGCCCATTCCCGAGCACACAATCCGCGCATATTTGAGCGAAAATATCCATTACGTTTTGGACGAAGAATGCATAGGAGGCATGCGAGGATTCTTCAGCGCGGCATCCGAGGCGGGCGTGCTGCCGGAATACCGGCTCGCGATCTGATCTGCGGCGCCCTCCCTTTGGAGTCGGCACCGGAACTACGACCGGGCCCGCGAAGCCTCCACTCACAGTCGAAAGCAGCCGCTAATAGGCGATCGTGAACCGACGGCGCTCTTGCCGAGGATTCTCCAACTCATCGACCAAGGCAATCGCAAAATCCTCCATTGAAATGCGGCTATTGCCCTTGTCATCGGTTAGAAATCTATCCGTCCCAAGGCGAAACTTCCCGGTGCGTTCTCCCGGCGCGAAGAAACCGGCGGGACTGAAACACGTCCAATTGATAGTTGACGCCCGCACCATCTCCATCGCATCACGATGTGCAATCGCAATACCCTTCCATTCCTCGGGCAAGTGGCCGCTGTCGATGAGCGTGACCCCGGGCGCCACCTCCAACGAACCGGCACCGCCGACAAAGAGAAACCGCGGCACCCCGCTCAGCTTTGCTCCTTCGATCAGGTTCTCCGTCGCTGGCAGCAGTTTTTCCGGATTTTCAGGGCCTGGGCCATAGGCGCTTACCAACGCGTCCGCCCCGTTGCTTGCTGCGACGATCCCGGCCACGTCATTCACGTCTCCCGACAGAACGGCCAGGCGCTCGCGTGCCGCCAGTTTGCCCGCGTCACGCACTACTGCCGTTACGGTGTGGCCCCGACGTAACAATTCATCGAGGATACGGCTACCGGCCTGACCGGTAGCACCATACAACGTTACTTTCATGAGGAAATCTCCGGAGACTTACTGCTTGCAGATTGGAGATGATGGGCCGACATCAACCGATTCAGAAAGATCGATCCTGCAGCAAGAAAGCAATATACGAAGCCGATTTCCGATCGGATCAAAACACCGAAATTCTCACGAGATTCTCATTTGGTGCGATGTAAAATCCCCGCCAGCGAGGAGACCATGACGACCCTTTCCCCGAGTGAGATGAAGAACATTGTCCGCCGCCATTTTGAGGATTTCGTAAACAACCAGAAGGCCGAGGTCATCCGCCACAATATGACCGAGGACTTCCTTGACCACGACGGTCCAGGTGGGAAGGAAACCGGCTTGCAAGGCGACGAGGACATGATGCGCAACATGTACCGGATCATGCCCGACCTGCACATCGACATCGACGAGATGATCGCGGAAGGCGACAAAGTGGTTTGCCGCAATCGTTGGCAGGGCACGCATGCGCAGACCGGAAAACGCATGGAGTTTCATGGCTTCGTGGAGTGGCGCTTCGAGGGCGCCCGAATTGCCGAACGTTGGGCCACGGTCACCGCTCCAGCCGACATGCCTTAATTCAACTCACAGGCGCGATCAGATCTCCCAACGCATCAATGCGGCGCCTACGGTGAATCCCGCGCCAACGGCCGCAATCAACAACAGGTCGCCCTTCTTCAGCTTGCCTTGCTCGATCGCCGTTTCCATGGCCAGCGGAATGGTGCCCGCCGAAGTGTTGCCGTATTTCTCGATATTGATGATGACCCGCTCCGGATCCATGCCCAGCCGATCAGCAGTCGAAGTAATGATTCGTTTGTTCGCCTGGTGAGGGATGAAGCAGCCAAGGTCCGAACCGGTCACTCCGTTGCGCTCCAGAAGCTTCGCCGTAGCTTCTGCCATCTTGCGCACCGCAAACTTGTACACCGCCGGGCCATCCTGATGGATGAAGTGCATCTTCTTGTCGATGGTCTCGTGCGACGACGGATTGAGGCTGCCGCCCGCCGGCAGATTCAGCGCCACACCGCCGGAACCGTCAATCTCGTGCACAAAATCGATCATGCCAATCTCGCCCTCTTCGGCCGGCTCAATTAACACGGCTCCACCTCCGTCGCCAAACAAAACACACGTCGTGCGATCGGTGTAGTCGGTCATGCGCGTATTGGCGTCAGCGCCGCACACCAGCACCTTGGAGTGTGCGCCGCTCTCCACCATTTTCACGCCGGCCTGCAGCGCAAACACAAACCCAGAGCATCCTGCTGAGACATCGAAGCCCCACGCGCCGGTAGCCCCAATCTTGTGCTGCACCAAGCACGCCGTTGAGGGAAACATCATGTCGGGCGTCACGGTGCCCACGATAATTACCTCAACCTCGTTGGCCGCAATGCCTCGCGCGGCAAGGCACTTCTTCGCGGCCTCCACGCACATATCGCTGGTCCCTTGTCCCTTGGCCAGAACGTGGCGCTCGCGGATCCCGGTCCGTTCCATGATCCATTGGTCGTTGGTCTCAACCAACTTTTCCAGGTCCTTGTTGGTGAGTATTTGAGGCGGGACATAGGTTCCGAGCGCAGTAATCTTGGCGCGCCTGCCCACCACGGGGCGAACGGTGAGGGTCAATGTTTTTCTCCTGGAATTGCGAACTCAAGCTGGGGAACCCGGCTCAGCGCCCTTCGATTCAATATGGTGTGGGAATCGCGTGCGGTCGGGCAAGCCCAACGATTCAGCGCGGCAAATGCAGTCATGCGCGGTTCCATGTCAAATTCAACACGTGATAGCGCCCCCGAAGCGCCCGCCAAAAAAGTACCGGGTGACCCACTGCACACGCATTAGCCCGTTACCGTTGCTTCCTTCCGGACCTGGCGGGGTTGGCGGGATTACGTCGCGTAGGACCCGGCACTA
>JANXQR010000514.1 GCA_025353435.1 Acidobacteriota bacterium
CACACCGAAAAGGGGGGAATTTTGCGCCAATGTGATTTAAAACACAAATAACCGAAGCCGGTGAAAATGTGAATGAGTGATGAAGTTGACAAGTGCACGGGTGCAGGGATCAATGAGACGGAATGTGTGCGCGCGGTCGGCATTGGCTGCTCCTGTCTGTGGGCTAAATGATGGTGAAATGAAAAACGCCCGCCGATTGGCGGGCGCTTCTTATTTGCGACCTAATTCAAGTATGACAGGTTCGCTGAATTAATAATGGATTTTCAAATATATCTTTTCCGTTTATTTTGTGCTGGTTGCGACGTTTTCCACAGGGTGAGGGCTTGACAACTTTTTTGGGAAGGCTGAGACGGGGCTGTTTTGGCGGGCAAGGCATTGCTTCGAACGGCGCCTGGGGGAGGCCCGTCAGAGAAGAAGCAGATTGGGCTCGTTTATTAAGTCCAGTTGATGCGCGGTGCGATTAAAGGCCTGGGGTTAAAACCCACGAAACTAGAGCCTGCTTTCAGGGGCCTGAAGGCCCCTGCTCGCTCCGGAAGAGCAACTGCATGGAGTTCATCAAGTCGAACGGCGCGGCGGGCTCCCACCCTAGCGACAAAAACAAAGACGTCGCGAGGGTGGGGCACCCCGGTTGTGGGGCACCCCGGTAGTGGGGCGCCCTCGGCCGTGGGCGGGTCACTTCTTGCATTTCGGTTGATGGGGGTTCTTGTAGACGATTTCTGTTGGCAACCAGTCTGACAGGAGCTTTTTGCCCACTTCCTCAATGCCGGACTGGGGATTAAGCGATGAACGGGCGAGTGCCGCCGAGACGCTTATCTTTCCCTGGATGCAGTACGAGTCGAGATATTCCTCAAGACCCTTGCTTGCCCGGCCCATATAGTCGGGGGGAATGGTTCCCTCTTCTCCCTTGACATCCACCGGAGCGCCAATCATCTGGCGCTCGACTGGATCCTGACCGGCCGCTCCGGGGGCGGCGAACTTGAAGACGAGAAGAGCTCTCGTCTCCAGCGCTTCAGGATTAGCCGTGAACTTGACCGGTGGAATTGTGACGACTGCGGGGTTCGACTTGACCGCTTTGGTCTCAAAGGCAAGTCGATAGGGCGCGCCTTTCCATTTGGGCTCAGTGGGTATGCCTGGAGCCTTGTCTGCCTGGTTTCCGCACCCCGCCAGAAGCGCCAATCCCGCGAACGCCAGAATGATTCTCTTTCTCACGCCATCCTCCTCGTACATTTGAGCGACGCGCAAGAATATCATTTTGGCGCGGCTCCGAGACGTGATCGCGAATGGTTGCCGGCGCACGTTGCGATCCGCCGTAGTCGGACGAATGCGTTTTTCCGCGAGCAATGAAGCCGTGGATAGCACGAAAGTTGCTTCTTCTAAAGTGGTCATAATATTATGGTCATATTGATGGAGGGAATGTCATGCAGAAGATTCCGGCCGCTCAATTCAAATCCCAGTGCCTCGCGGTGATGGATCAGGTGGCCGAAAGCGGCCAGCCCGTGGTGGTCACAAAGCACGGGAAGCCGGTTGTTCAAATCATCCGGGTCGTGTCCAATGAAGACGACATCTTCGGCTTTCTGGCAGGAAAAGGCCACATTGTTGGAGACATCGAGAACACGATTCCCGTCTCGGATTGGAATCTGCGCGGGTGATACTCCTCGACACGCACATTGTCATCTGGCTTGCGTTTGAGCCGGACAAACTGTCGAAACGCGCGAAGGATGCCATCCGCGCCGCTCGCCGTCAAGGCGGACTTGCGATTGCCGCAATTACGCTTTTGGAGTTGGCCTGGCTTGCCGAAAAAGGGCGAGTGGAAACCACTCTCAGTGTGGAATCCTTCGTCCGCCTGTGCGCTTCCAAAATGACGGTGCTTCCCATTACGCCGGAGATCGCTGCGCGCGCGGTAAGCTTCACCGATTCGTATCCAAAAGATCCTCAGGACCGATTGATTGGAGCGACTGCGCTGGTGGAAGGAATCCAACTCGTCACGCATGATAAGCAGATCAAGAAGTCAGGCATGATTCCGGTCATCTGGTAACGGACCAGCGGTTCTCCGCTCTGCAATGTTTGCGCTTGACTGCGGTTCTATCGCTTTTTCGACTGCCACTCCGCGTAAGAGATGCGGGGGATGCTCATGAAGGCGTCGCGGGTGCGGACGTAGTTGCCGAGGCCATTCATGCGG
>JANXQR010000524.1 GCA_025353435.1 Acidobacteriota bacterium
CTGATTGCGTGCATGAACGTTGCGGGACTGCTTGTGGCTCGGGCTGCGTCGCGCAACAAGGAGCTTGCGATTCGCGCGGCGCTGGGCGGTGGACGGTTGCGCCTGATGCGGGAACGGCTGATTGAAAGTCTGCTGCTTTCCTCGGCGGGCGGCGCGCTGGGGATGCTGATGGCGTGGGGCGCGCTGGGGTGGCTTATCCATACGCGCCACGACATGAATCGGGTGGAGGCTATTCATATAGATGGCGTGGTGGCCGCATTTACGTTTGGCATTATCGTGCTGTGTGCGGTGTCGTCGGGGCTCATCTCTGCTCTGAGCGCGGGCGCGAGGAATGTGCTGGCGGGCTTGCAGGAGGGGTCGCGCTCGCACAGCGGCGGCAAAAGCCGGGCGATGCTGAGGCGCGTGCTGCTGGTGATGGAAGTTGGCCTGACCGTGGTGCTGCTGGTGGGCGCAGGGCTGCTGCTCAAGAGCTTTGAGCGGCTGCGATCGGCGGACATCGGCGTACCCGTGGACAATGCGCTCACGATGCGGGTGGGCCTGCCCGACGCCCGCTACAGCGATCCGCGGAAGAGTGTTGCGTTCTTTGAAAATTTGATTGCGGGTGTGCGCGCGCTGCCCGGTGTTTCAGGAGCAGGGTTGGTGAGCGTGGCGCCAGGAGAAGGCTGGAACGGCGACAACCTGATGAGCATTGTGGAGCATCCGCCGCTTGCCGTGGGACAGGGATTGGATTTCATGATCCGCGGGGCGGAGCCGGGATACTTTTCGGCGATTGGGCTTCCTGTTCTGAAAGGCCGCGTATTCCGTTCCGATGAACGCATGGAACACGCCAACGTGGTGATGATCAGCCGCGGAGCCGCTCAACAATACTTTCCCGGCGAAGACCCCATCGGAAAACACATCAAGGGGATGGATCGCAAGGGTGCGTGGGAGGTGATTGGCATTGTGGGCGACGTGCGCTGGAATATTGCGCAGCCGCCGCTGCCCACCCTTTACTGGCCGATTTACCAGGACGGATACAACGGCGCGACGATTGTGGTCCGGGCGCCGCATGATGTGGAGTCTCTGGCCGTACCGGTGCAAAAGATTGTGGGGCGGCTCGATGCGGACCTGCCGGTTTCAGGCGTGATGACGCTGCGCGAGGCGATTGGGAAGTCGACGGTGGACTCGGAGTTCGATTCGATCCTGGTGCTGGCGTTTGCGGCGATTGCGCTGGTGCTGGCCGCGACGGGACTCTGGGGGGTGCTGTCCTACCTGGTTACGCAGCGGACGAGCGAGATTGGCATCCGCATCGCGCTGGGGGCGCGGCGCACGCAATTGCTCCGGCTGGTGCTGCTGGATGGTCTCCAGCCGGCATTGCTCGGGCTGGTGATCGGGTTGCCGGCAAGCGCGGCGGCGGTGCGACTTATCCGCAGCATGCTCTACGAAACGCAGCCGCTGGACGGTGCGGTCTTTGCGGCAGTGGGTGGACTGCTGCTGATGGTGGCGATTGCCGCTTGCCTGGGGCCAGCGTGGCGAGCATCGCGGCTGAAT
>JANXQR010000549.1 GCA_025353435.1 Acidobacteriota bacterium
GCGGAACCGCGGTGGCTTCGCGCACATTTTGCCCCGAATTAGCGGCCTTGCCAGCAGATCGCTTGCCACACGCCACGGGAACGTTCGTCATCTGCTTGGCGAATACCCTGTAGCTGACGGTGCCCGGGCGCAGCGTCGACCAATAGCTCTTGCGCGTCAGCAGTGGCTCGTCCAGATCGATGAGCTGGTTCTTGAGTATCTTGATGCCGCAGAGCAGGTTGTTTTTCGGCTGCAGAATCGTCTTGGACGCATCGTGCTCCGGCAATTGCTTGTCCTGGTCCCAATCGAAGTCGCAGCCGTAGCGATCGGAGTCCTCATAGGTCAGTTGCAGAAGCCCTTCCTGCCGAGTGATGCGGTGCGTGATCGGGTCAGTAACGGCCACTTCCGGATCGGTGTGGCGGACGTTGGTAGTCGGATTTAGACCGGCCTCCGCACCCGCCAGCGCCTGAAAAAAATAAGCCCAGAAGGACCGTTTATCGGGAGCGCTCAACGATTCAAAGCGAGGGCAAAACGGGCGGACTGCCCGCTTTACGCGCGACGAGAGAAGTTCCGGTGGAAGGTTCTCTTCGATCATCACATCCCACTTTGGCTCCCAGTTCTGGGCGTCACCCAGTTCATCCTTCTTCACCGCAATGGGAGTGGGAGGACCGGGCTTGATCTCCGAAGCTGGGACAGGCCCGGGAGGTACGGGAACGGCGGGTTGGGTCTCATCCTTCGTCTGCCCCACAGCGCCGGGCTGCGACATGGGCTGTGGCTGGGCGACGGATTGCTGAGGCCGCGGCGCAGGTTTGTCAGCCGGAGCCTGCGCCGATCCCATGCCCAAAACCGGGACGAGCAGCGAGAAGGTCAAAATGGCGAGTTTCGTGTGCACAGATTATGAGATGCGAACCTGCTCCAAATAGGTCAGTTTGCGTAATATTTTGATGCCGAGGCTAGTAGGCAGGTCTTGAACACGAGGGACTGCACAGCGGAGTGAGAGGATATTCCAAGGTTCGGGCGAGGAGACCGCATCAGAATGAAAGAGATTGTGGCGGTGGTGTTCCGCCTTGGATTGCTGTGCAACGCGCTGCTGTTTGTGAAATCAACCCAGTGTACTCGCGTCGGGGCAAAATTCAAGATGGAGATAAACGCATGTGCCGAAACATAAAGCTGCTTTTCAACTTCGATCCGCCGGTAACTGAGGCGGAGATTCGCGCCGCGTCGCTGCAGTTCGTGCGCAAGATCAGCGGCTTTCAGAAGCCATCAAAGGCGAATGAGACCGCATTTGCCGCGGCGGTGGACGAAGTTGCGGCAGCTTCCACACGGCTGCTGACCTCGCTCGAGACGAATGGCCCAATTCGCAATCGAGAAGAGGAAGCGGCCAAGGCGCGTGCGCGGGGAGAGGCGCGATTCGGAGATTGATCGGAAGTGTGGGTTTGCCGACGGTTGGCTTTTGCCTCTGGTGCAACAAAGACTTCTATTCCATGGAAGAGGTCTGGGGTCTGGGCACAAAACGGACCAGATATGGAACCCTGCCCAAAATTCCGGAAAAACATTGAGACTATTGGGTAGGAGAGAAAAGTCGAACCCGACACCCCCGCTTTCCCGGATAAGATTCTGCCCCAAGCGTCAGGCGCAATGTGAAGGCAAAGTCTTGAGGCGAGCTCCCTTCCCCGCCCAGTTTCCAAGAAACCTCATCAGAATCTCCGGGACGTACACCTGGGTTGATTACCCGCTTGCATAAGGCGGATGTTGGGGCGAATATACTCCTACGTCACTTCTCCTGTGACGCGATTCCGTGGAGGCCTGTGCCAGTCTGGGATCAACATGCTCCGCCCATTGCGGAGATCGATGTTCTGTGGATTACGGCCGGGCTCGGCTGTGATGGCGACACCATCGCGATGACTGCTGCTACCCAGCCAAGCATCGAGGACCTCGTTTCGGGGGGCATTCCCTGGACTCCAAAGGTGAATCTTCACAACCCGTTCCTCTCCTTCGAGAACGGCGACGAATTCCTGAAGCGATTCCACCAGGCAGCGCAGGGCAGCCTGGACAACTTCATTCTCGTGGTCGAGGGCTCTGTTCCCAATGAAAACAACAAAAAGGAAGGGTACTGGGCTTCGCTTGGAACCGACCAGGTGTCAGGACAGCCGATCACAACCTGCGAGTGGATTGACCGCCTTGCTCCGCATGCCTGGGCCGTTATAGCAGTAGGGACGTGCGCCACCTAAGGCGGTATTCACGCGATGGAGGGCAATCCGACTGGTTGCATGGGGTTGCCAGACTATCTCGGCTGGCAATGGAAGTCTAAGGTCGAAATTCCGATTGTCTGCGTGCCCGGTTGCCCGGTTCAGCCGGACAACTTTATGGAAACGCTTCTCTATCTGCTTTACATGGCAAGCGGGCGCGCGCCCATGATCCCACTCGACGAGGCGTTGAGGCCCACCTGGCTGTTCGGAAGCACGGTTCACGAAGGGTGCGATCGGGGCGGCTACTACGAGCAGGGTCAATTCGGCGAGGAATATGGCTCCCCGCTGTGCATCGTAAAGCTGGGTTGTTGGGGCCCAGTGGTGCAGTGCAACGTGGGTAAGCGCGGCTGGATGGGCGGAATCGGCGGTTGCCCGAATGTGGGTGGAATCTGCATTGGCTGCACGATGCCGGGGTTTCCTGATAAGTTTATGCCCTTCATGAATCAACCGCCTGGCTCCCTTCTATCTTCGGCCGCTGTGCAGACTTATGGGCGAGCGATCCATGCGTTGCGCAAATTTACTCAGGCCTCGCTGAACAAAGTGCCGAGTTGGCGTCGTCAAAGCGCTATACTCGGCAATTCCGATTGACAACTAGTTCAACTGGGAGAAATTGCCGTGCGGGAGTTGAGTGATGACCCTTACTTCACAAGCCGAATGGGGAGCTCGCCAACCGCTGCGCGAGCCCGAATTCGATTCGATTCCGGCTCCGCCAGAGTTGGCCGAGGCCGAAGCACTTTTGTTGGAATTGGCTGGCGTGTTCAGCGGCGGGCCGACAGGTTCGGTCACTGATCCTCTCCATCCAGGGTTGGGTGCGGACGCGGACGCTACAAATCTTGAGGCCAAGTATCGTGCGCTGCTGGAGCAAATTCCGGCCGTTGTCTTCATGGCCTATGTGGATCGCGGAGTCAGCGAGGCATACGTAAGCCCGGAGATCGAGGCCGCTCTTGGCTACTCTCGTGAGGAATGGCTTGAGGACCCGATTCGATGGTATGAGCGTATCCATCCCGACGACAAACAGCGGTGGAGCGTGGAAGCCGCGACCATGTTCGTGTCAGGCAATCCGCTCCGCTCCGCTTACCGAGTAATGGCACGTGATGGACGCGTGGTATGGTTCCAATGCGACGCTCGCATGGTGCGTCGGCAGAACGGACAGCCGTGGTTCATTCACGGCGTGGCCTTCGACATATCAGACTTGAAGGACACCGAACGAGCCTTGCAGCAAGAGCGGAACGTGGTTTCAGCAATTCTTGAGACTGTCGGCGCCCTCGTCACCGTGCTCGATCCCGAGGGGCGGATTGTGCGATTCAACCGCGCTTGTGAACTAACAACCGGGTATTCGCTCGGAGAAGTCTGTGGCAAACATATTTGGGATTTTTTTCTCCAGGCGGAGGAGGTCGAGCAGGCGAAGGGAATCTTCGGCCGCTTGAGCGCCGACCTGCTTCCAAAGGACTTTAAGAGCCATTGGATAACGCGCCAAGGCTCACAGCGAGTCATAGCATGGTCCTGCTCGATGCTACCCGGTAACGACGGAACGCCCAACTACATCATTGCGACCGGAATTGATATACCGAACGCGAACAGCTGGAGAGAGCCCTGCTGAATATCAGTGCACGGAGCAACGGCGAATTGGCCAGGATTTGCACGATGGGCTCGGACAGCACCTGACCGGAATCGCCTTTATGGCCAAAGTACATGAAGCGAAACTGGCTGAGAAACAGATGCCGGATGCGGTGGACGCGGCGAAAATCGTGCGCCTTGTGAACGAGGCAATCCACAAGACACGCAAATTGGCGCGAGGCTTGCTGCCCGTGCTCTCTGACGCACAGGGCCTAATGTCCGCGTTGCAACTGTGGGCGAGTGAGGTTGAGGACCTGTTCGGGATCTCGTGCCGATTCGAATGCGAGACGGCCGTGCTGATCCACGATGACGGCATGGCTACACACCTCTACCACATCGGCCAAGAGGCGGTGACCAACGCCATCAAGCATGGCCACGCGGGAAAGATCCTCATCCGCCTCACTCAAGACAATGGATGGGGCACACTGGTGATTCGCGACGACGGCACAGGAATTAAGAAAGATCGAGTGAACACACATGGGATGGGTCAGCAAATCATGACCTATCGAGCGAGCATGATTGGCGGAAGGTTGGAGATTGGGCCAGACCAGGCGCAGGGAACCTCGGTCACATGCACTTTTCCCGTTATCTCGGCGAGATGAAGGAATAACTCAATGACGACGAATCCTATCCTCGACAGGTCAGGCAAGACAGGCACGGCTTTCAAGAGAGCCGTTTTCATCGTCGATGATCACCCACTCCTCCGCCAGGGGCTCGCTCTCCTCATCAACCAGCAGGAGGATATGCAGGTTTGCGGAGAGGCCGAGGAGGCGCATGCTGCGTTGCAAGCGATTACGCGAAGAAGGCCGGACATCGTGATTCTGGACATATCGCTGAATGGCCCGGACGGACTTGAGCTGCTCAAGAGTATCCGCGCCTCAGACCCGGACCTGCCCGTTCTCATCCTATCGATGCACGACGAGGACATCTACGCAGAACGTGCTCTTCGCGCCCGCGCGAATGGATACATCATGAAGCAGGAGGCATCGGATAAGGTGCTTGTGGCTATCCGCCGAATTCTGAATGGCGAGGTGTATTTAAGCGATCGCATGTCTAATAAGATGCTCCAGCAGTACATTATTGGTGCGCCGCCAATGATCCAATCCCGTATCTCATCGCTGTCCGATCGCGAATTGGAGGTATTTCGGCTGATTGGGGAGGGCCGCACCACACGTGAGATTGCCGAGGAACTTCATCTCAGCATCAAGACCGTAGAAACGTACCAGGCCCATATTAAGGAGAAGCTCGTATTGCGCAGCGGACGTGAGCTGATCCAGCATGCTATCCAGTGGAAGGTCCATGAGAAGAGTGCTTGAGGTTCTAACCAACTCCTTCGCTCACCGCTATGCGGAATATACGCAGATTGTTCAACGGACTTTCTTTCGGACACCGGGTCGGGGAAAACCTGACGTCTAGCGCAGCGAAAGTTCTGAAGCCAGAATAGGGCCAGTCCCGCTTGCGGCTCTTTCACGACATCTGTTCGGATAGCGGAGACTTGATGAAAGCGACTCCCCTCTGTCTTCGATAAAAGCAACGCCTTTGGCCAAATCAACTAGCCGTGGGTCAGGTTCAACTTAACGGCAGAACGCAAGAATCAAGCGGGTTTTCACCGGGGTCGCTCAAAGCATTCTAATCACTCAACGGCGGAGGTTCAGGCGAGAACACCCTCATGGGAAAGTTGCGCCCAAAGACTGGTGAACACGAGGCGCCTCCCTCATGGCGAGGACTGTTAGCGCCATACGCGCCGGTGTTCCCCGTGCTCGAAAAGGCAAGATCACCTAGCAAAGGAGATCCCAGTTCATGACTTCACAAGCTGCTCCTTACGGTCGAGTCACTCAGAAGAAACCAGCGGTACCTGAACTTCACATCCTGTGGATCACGGCAGGCTTGGGATGTGAAGGAGACTCGGTTTCAATTACAGCAGCCACGCAGCCAAGCATCGAAGATGTACTGCTCGGTGCCATACCCGGCCTTCCCAAGGTCCACCTCCATAACCCTGTACTCGCCTACGAGAACGGCGACGATTTTCTGAAGTTCTGGTACGAGGCTGAGGCAGGGCGGCTTGAACCCTTTGTGCTTGTCGTTGAGGGCTCAATCCCGAACGAGAAAATCAAGAAAGAAGGCTACTGGGCTGGGCTGGGCTGGGGACCGATCCTAACACCGGCCAGCCCATTACCACTAACGAATGGATCGATCGCCTGAGTCCAAAGGCCGTTGCTGTCATTGCCTGCGGCACCTGTGCCACATATGGAGGAATCCATGCGATGGAAGGGAATCCAACCGGGTGTGTGGGTTTGGCGGACTACCTAGGATGGGACTGGAAATCCAAGGCAGGCTTGCCGATTGTGAATGTCCCGGGCTGCCCAGTGCAGCCAGATAATTTCATGGAGACGGTCCTCTACTTGCTCTATCAGGTGGCGGGGCTGGCTCCCATGATTCCTCTTGATGCGCAGTTGCGGCCTACCTGGCTGTTCGGCAGCACGGTGCATGATGGCTGCGATCGTGCCGGATCGTATGAGCAGGGTGACTTTGCAACCCGCTATGGCTCTCCTAAGTGCATAGTCAAATTGGGTTGCTGGGGCCCGGTGGTGAATTGCAACGTCCCCAAGCGGGGGTGGATGGCCGGCATTGGTGGCTGCCCAAACGTGGGCGGCATATGCATCGGGTGCACCATGCCTGGCTTCCCGGACAAGTTCATGCCCTTTATGGACGAGCCGCCTGGCGCTAAACTTTCCAGCAGTGCCATCGGTATCTATGGCCAGGCAATTCGGGCGTTGCGAAGTATGACGAACGCGACCGTGAACAAAGAGCCAAAATGGCGGCATTCTCGCGCCGAACTGACGACCGGCTACCACAGCAATTCCTACTAACCCAACATTGAAGGAGACAAAACGATGGCGACGATTACCGCCTCGCGCGCAGAGGAAGATGCTCAGAAGAGCCAGTTAGTAGAGATGAATTGGGATCCTATCACCAGGATCGTTGGCAGCCTCGGCATCTTCACCAAGATCGACTTCGGCAAGCGCAAAGTGGCCGAGTGTCACAGCACATCCTCGATCTTTCGCGGCTACAGCATCTTTATGAAGGGCAAGGATCCGCGGGATGCGCATTTCATCACCAGCCGCATCTGCGGCATCTGCGGTGACAATCACGCAACGTGTGCGACCTACGCACAGAACATGGCATTCGGTGTGCGGCCTCCGGCAATGGCGGAGTGGATCGTCAACCTCGGTGAGGCCGCCGAGTACATGTTCGATCACAACATCTTCCAGGACAATTTGGTCGGCGTCGATTTCTGCGAAAAAATGGTGAAGGAAACAAATCCAGGCGTGTGGGAGAAGGCGGAAAAGACCCGGGCGCCGCACGAGGAACTTCATGGTTACCGCACCATCGGCGACATCATGAAGGCGCTTAACCCCTTCACGGGAGCGTTTTACATTGAGGCTTTGCAGGTCAGCCGGATGACGCGTGAGATGTTCTGCCTGATGGAGGGACGCCACGTCCATCCTTCCACTCTGTACCCCGGAGGGGTTGGAACTGTACCCACAGTACAACTGTTCACCGACTATATTGTCAGGCTCATGAAGTATGTCGAGTTCATGAAAAAGGTTGTGCCGCTGCACGACGACCTCTTCGACTTTTTCTACGAAGCCCTCCCCGGATACGAAGAGGTCGGGCGGCGGCGGATTCTGCTTGGGTGCTGGGGTTCTTTCAACAACCCAGATGTATGCGACTACACCTACGCGAAGATGACGGACTGGGGCCGCGGAATGTATGTCACCCCCGGAGTCATCGTCGACGGCAAACTGGTGACGACCGATCTTGTAGACATTAATCTGAACATCCGTATTCTGCTGGGCAGTTCTTACTATGACGATTGGCAGAACGCACAGACGTTCGTCCAGAAAGATCCGCTAGGCAATCCTGTGGATCAGCGTCATCCATGGAACCAGAGCACATTCCCCAAGCCTCAGAAGCGCGACTTCAAGGAAAAGTACACTTGGGTCATGTCACCGCGTTGGTATGACAAGCGGACTGGCGACTATCTTGCGCTCGATACGGGCGGCGGTCCAATCGCGCGCTTCTGGGCGACAGCACTGGCGGGCATCGTGGACATTGGCTATATCAAGGCCACTGGCCACAGTGTCAAAATCTACCTGCCCAAGACGACCTCGAAGCCAGAAGTTGAATTTGAGTGGCACATCCCAAAATGGAGTAACGCCATCGAGCGTGACAGGGCGCGCACTTACTTCCAGGCCTATGCTGCCGCAGCTGCACTCTATTTTGCGGAACAAGCATTGGCGGAATTACACGCGGGGCGCACCAGGACATGGAACGACTTCAAGGTACCGGAAGAAGCAATTGGCTGCGGCTTCCACGAGGCGGTGCGCGGAGTTTTGTCGCACCATGTCGTGATCCGCGATCACAAGATTGCCAACTATCATCCCTATCCACCGACACCCTGGAATGCCAATCCGCGCGATTGCTATGGAACTCCGGGGCCGTACGAGGATGCGGTGCAGAATACGCCGATTTTTGAAGAAAATGGTCCGGACAAGTTCAAGGGAATTGATATCATGCGTGCTGTCCGCAGCTTCGATCCGTGCCTGCCGTGTGGTGTGCACATGTACCTGGGCAATGGAAAGGTGCTGGAGACACATCATTCCCCAATGTTTGGCGCGGTGCCTCAAGCTGGGTAACACTTCCAAAGCAGGTGTGAGCCGGGAGAACTAGGCGCCCTGGCCGCGCTGAGAACGGTTTGGCTCACACCTGGGTCGGCATTGCATAGGAGGCATGTGGATAACGACGGCGCGTTTCAGAATCAGATCCGCCAACTCGGCAAGCTTATTACTCAATTTGACCATTTCCCAGATGGTCCCCAGAAGGTCGCTTGCAAGGAGCTTGTTCAGCTCCTTCTGGATGTGCATGGCGCGGGGCTTGAACGAGTAATGGAAATTGTCTTCGAGTGTGATAGACAGGGCCCCGTGATCATTGACAAGCTGGCGAAAGACTCCATGGTAAGCAGCTTGCTTTTGCTGTATTCGCTGCATCCAGACGACCTTGAAACTCGTATACGGAAGGCGGTGGAGAGCATGCGCCCCCGTTTGCGGAAACTATCCTGCAGCGCTGAAGTGATATCGATCAATGATGGTGCCGTGCAGTTGCGGGTGACGACGACGGGTCACAGTTGTGGGTCTTCTACGAAGGACGTCCGAGCGATTGTTGAGGATGGGGTGTATGAGTGTGCCCCGGACGTGGTTGCACTTGAAGTCATCGGGATTGAAGAACCGGCCAAAGCAGGCTTCGTGGCATTGGAGAGCTTGCTGGGTCACGGCCTCGCGATGGCCGCTCCCGCCGGGCATCCTTCACACACGGGCGGTGCAGATTGACTCTGTCGTTCATCTTTGCGGAAAGGACCTGCTGTGTCTGAAGAGTCCACGCCGGGTTTCGAGCAGGCATTTGGCGTGTTGCGGCAATTCACGCGCGCACGGAGTTCTGCGTCGCGCGCAGTCGAGTTTTGCGAGCTTTGCAGCGCCGGATTGAGTCATGATCACTCACATCTGGTGGAACTCGCTTCGCGCCAGATCACTTGCGCGTGTGACGCTTGCGCCTTGCTATTCGATGGAATGGAAAAGGCCAGGTACAAGCGCTTGTCTCGAAGCTCCCAGTTTCTGGTTGGTTTTGAAATGTCGGATGGCCAGTGGGAGAGCCTGTTGATTCCCATCAACATGGCCTTTCTGTTTCGTTCAAGCCTGGAAGGCAGAATGATCGCACTTTATCCCAGTCCGGCCGGCGCCGTTGAATCCTTGTTGCCACTCGAATCATGGAGCGAGATCGTGGAGCAGAACCCCGTGCTGCGTCGGCTTCAGCCTGATATCGAAGCATTATTGGTGAATCGCGTCGGCCACGCGCATGGGATGGGTCGCGCGGAATACTATATTGCCCCGCTTGATGAGTGCTACAAGCTTGTGGGATTGATTCGCACCAACTGGAAGGGGCTTTCGGGTGGTACCGAAGTCTGGACCGAAATCGGCCGTTTCTTCGCCGAGCTGAAAACGAAGTCCGAGCAGATCAGCGGAGGCGTCAATGCCTGACCTGAGCTTTCGAATCGAATCGGCGGCCGTCGTGCCGTTTGCTGCGGTTCCCATAATTGCATTTCGACTGCAGATCAAGAATGCCCAGCCTGATGAGACGATTCACACTGTCGCACTGCGATGTCAGATTCAAATTGAGGTTACCCGGCGCCGCTACGCCCCCGGGGAGCAGGGGCGCCTGCTCGACCTGTTCGGGCAACCGGATCGCTGGAGCCAAACCCTGCGCAACCTTTTGTGGACGCACGCTGCTGTCGTAGTGCCTGCTTTTACTGGTGCCACCACGGTTGTCGAGCTGCAGGTTCCATGCACCTTCGACTTCAACGTTGCTGCGACCAAGTATTTCGAGGGTCTCACCGACGGAGAGATTCCACTGAATATGCTCTTTAGCGGAACCGTCTTTTATGCTCCTGAGGACTGCCCATTGCAGGTGGCTCCTATCTCCTGGGAACAAGAGGCACGATACCGGCTTCCCGTCACAATGTGGCGCGAAATGATGGACGAATATTACCCCAACAGTGCGTGGATCAACTTGCGCCGGGATGTCTTTGAACGCCTCTACCAATACAAGATTCAGCACGGCATTCCAACATGGGAACAGGCGCTCGAGCAGGTCCTCGACAGCGAAGCGGTGGTGAATTCTTGAACCTCGACCGGATCGAAAATATTGCCGATGCTGTGCTCTACGAGGGATACATGCTCTATCCCTATCGACCATCTTCCATCAAGAATCAAAAACGATGGAACTTCGGAGTGCTGTACCCTCCGCACTATTGTGAACAGCAAGAAGGTTTGGATCGATGCAGCATGCAGACGGAGTGTCTGATAAAGGCGTATCCAGCTTCGCGCGTGACAGTGAAAGTACGATTTCTGCAGATCGTTCAGCGCACAATCGGAAAGCTTCTAGCGCCGGCAATGGATGTTCAATCAGCCAATGTCCCCGCATTTGAACGCGTCGACCATCTCGAGGTCGCTGGGCGTGTATATCAGCCATGGCAGGACGCGATTGAAAGAGACTTTGTACTCCACGATCTTGATCCGCGATCACTTCCCTGCTCTCCGTCAACGTTCTTCATTCCAGAAGGCAAGACGTCAGAATTCCTATGCGATGAGCAAGGCTTGCCGGTTGGGGTCATCGAGAAGAAATGGAATCCCCTATGTGGGTCAGTCGAAATTAGTTCAGAGAACTGCCGCGACGGAATTGTCAAACTTAGGGTGAAGGTGCACAACCTCACGCGCAGTGTTTCGCAGGCAGAGCTTAAGTCCGCCATCCGCGAATCTGTTCTCCTGGATTCGCTGGTTTCTGCTCACACGATACTGAGCGCTGACAATGGAGAATTCATTTCGTTGCTCGAACCCCCAGCTTATTGCGCAGATTTAGTGGCAGACTGCAATAACTTAGGCACCTGGCCTGTACTGGCCGGAAGTGATGCAAGCTGTGTATTGTCATCTCCCATCATCCTGTACGACCATCCCCAGATTGCCCCCGAGAGCGCTGGCACTTTATTCGACTCGACCGAGATTGACGAAATCCTCTCGCTTCGGATTCTCACCCTCACGGATGCGGAAAAGCAGGAGATGCGCCAATCGGATGATCGCACTCGAGAGATACTCGAACGCACTGAAAATATGCCTGAAGAACAGTTCATGAAGCTGCACGGGGTGTTGCGCGGCCTGACCACGGTCTCGGAGGAGTTGTCATGAATGAATGGGAATGGAACCTCCTCGAAGACAAGCCGACCGTTGACCAAATTGAAATTGAGGGGCGAGCCGTGAAGATTGGCGATCGAGTTCGCCTGTCCCCAAAACAAGGCGGCGACATTCTGGACCTTGCTCTCGGCGGGCAGATCGCAATCATCGAGAGCATCGAAGAAGACTACGACGGCTCGCAGCATGTCTGTGTGGTCATTGAAGCCGATCCTGGGCGTGATCTCGGAATGTTGCGCCAACCTGGCCATCGATTCTTCTTTACTCCCGCGGAAATAGAGCCACTCGAAGAAGCGCCGCTCGAGCCAGATCAGCATGTTGCAGGCACCTCGTCTGTTAAGCCGAAGATACTCGTGGCCGGCATCGGAAACATCTTCCTTGGCGACGATGGATTCGGAGTGGAAGTTGTTCGTCGTCTCATGAATCGCAACCTTCCTCAAGAAGTCCGAGCCGTAGATTTCGGGATTCGCGGGCTCGATCTCGTCTATGCATTGCAGGACGGTTACGATACGACAATCCTGATCGATGCCTTTCCGCACGGACAATCGCCCGGAACGGTTTCTGTCGTTGAGTCTGAAGAAGAGGAAATTACGACGGCGGTGAATGACTTCGTCGAGCCCCACGGTATGCACCCACTCAAAGTGCTGCGCCTGGCAAGAGGGATGAACGGCAAGATAAATCGTGTTCTGCTGGTGGGTTGCGAACCGGCGTTCCTCGGTGGCGACGATGGCTTCATGGGGCTAAGCGAACCAGTCGAGGCTGCACTCGAAGAAGCCGTCAAAGTAACCGACAACCTTGTAAGGCAAATTCTGGATGAAACCACAACTCTGAAAGAGGCTGCAACCAGGAAGGAGAGCTGAAATGGCATTGGATCTGATTGAGTCGACGGCAAATGGAAACGGAAGCGATCGAGACACACTTTACATGATGGGCGGGATTGCAATGGTTGTTTTCGGAGCTGGATTGATCCTTTCGAATCCCTTTATTCGGCGATACATCTGCCGGCTCGGCGTTGGGAATGTGGCGCAAGCCGTCATGCCGGATGTGGAGCGCTACTTCAAGTTACGCGCGATGTAACGAAGAACGCGGCACGCCATCAACAACGAGTTGGCAAGGTCCGCCGGGACGGAGCAGACGAGATTGTGACCGATTCAATGAGTACATCGAGATCCAGCCTGCTTCATTACGTCATCGATGCCAGGGCCAGCAGATTGACCGTTCAGGCATTTGCGACCGGCGTGTTGGCGGCGATGGGCCACAATCCCAAAATCGGGATACGCTCATTCGGTGGCGGAGTGGAGTTCAATCCCGAAATGCCTGAGGCCGGCGGCTTTCGGCTTTCGATGCAATCCAATTCGCTCAGTGTGCTTGACGATCTCAGCGACAAGGACCGCCGCGAAATTGAACGCATGATGAACGAGCAGGTCCTGGAAGTAACTAAGTATCCAGAGATCTTGTATGAGGCCCCAGCAGTTTCGGTAACGCGGCTTGAAAGCACTTTGTACTCGGCCACACTCAACGGAACTCTCAGTTTTCATGGAGTGACGCGAAACCAGCCGGTGAACGCTCGAATCGCAGAGTTTGGCGAGATGTTGCGCACCTCCGGCGAATTCACATTGCGGCAGTCTGACTACAGTATCAAGCCGATATCAATGGCGGGGGGCGCGCTCAAGGTAAAAGACGATCTCAAGTTGTCTTTTGAAATGATCGTGCGGAAACAGGAATAAGCGGTAGGGGCTCGCGTTCACAGACAAACGCACCCACGCATGAAACAAGAAAAGGACTCGCGCTATGTGCTTAGCCATACCTGGGCGGATCGTAGAGCTTATCTCAGGCCCCAACGAAGTTGGAGTTGTTGAAGTCACCGGGGTACGCCGCAAAGTACAACTCGGTCTATTGGCCGATGATATGCCGGTAGTTGGCGATTGGGTTCTGATCCATGTGGGCTTTGCGATGTCAAAGATAAGTGAACGTGATGCCGCAGAACAGATGCACCTGCTCTCAATGCTTGGTGAAACCGAACAGGCGATGGAGGAGGTTCGGGGTTACGGCCTCGGAGAACGCGCATCGGACGATATTGGACATCACGAGGCGCCAACACGGCCGAACTAGGTCAGGTGCGAGCGACACCAGAAGCGGAGGGATTCACGATGCGATATGTCGATGAATTTCGCGATCCAGACTTGATTACGAAAGCGTCAGACGAGATCCGTCGGCTTGCCAACCCCTCCCGGCATTATCGAATCATGGAGGTGTGCGGCGGCCACACGCATGCCATCTACCGTTTCGGGTTGAAAGACATCCTGCCTGAGAACATTGAGTTGATTCATGGCCCCGGCTGCCCAGTGTGCGTACTTCCCATGGGGCGAATCGATGATGGGCTCGCGATAGCAAAGGCACCCAATCGGATATTCACAGCATTCGGCGACATGATGCGTGTGCCCGGAGCGCATGGCAGCCCACTTGAAGACAAGGCCCGTGGAACCGATGTGCGCATCGTGTACTCTCCCGCGGATGCGTTGGAGATCGCCAGGAAGAATCCCGAAAAAGAAGTGATGTTCTTTGCAATCGGATTTGAAACAACTGCTCCCTCGACCGCGCTGACGTTGATGAGTGCCATGTCGCAGGGCATTGACAACTTCTCGGTATTTTGCAACCACGTCACCATTGTTCCCGCGATCCGTGCAATTCTCGATTCCCCCGACATGCGCCTCGATGGGTTTATCGGCCCCGGCCATGTGTCCACTGTCATCGGCTGCAGGCCGAACCAATGGATTGCATCTGTCGAGGGAAAGCCTGTGGTGACATCGGGCTTTGAGCCGCTGGATTTGCTTCAGTCCATTGTGATGCTCCTCAGGCAGCTCGATGCCGGCGAAGCAAAGGTCGAGAACCAGTACAAGCGAGTCGTTCCGTGGGAGGGCAACCGCGCAGCCCTGAAGGTCATGGCGGAGGTATTCGAATTGCGGCCTTACTTCGAATGGCGCGGGCTTGGTTTTATTTCCCAGTCGGCGTTGCGGATTCGCGAAAAATACGCCGCGTGGGATGCTGAGCGACGCTACTCCGTGCCCGAAACAAGAGTCGCAGATCCCAAATCGGCGCAATGCGGAGAAGTGCTCAAAGGTGTCTTGAAGCCCGCGCAATGCAAGTTGTTTGGGAAGGAATGTACTCCTGAACATCCAATCGGTGCGTTGATGGTTTCGTCGGAGGGATCATGCGCAGCATTTTACAACTACGAGTACCGGAAGTCGCAGCTGACGTCAATCAGCGCAATGGCGTAATTGGGAACACTTCCGGCGGCAGAGCTCTCGCCGAGAACTCCCCCCTGAGGGTGCGCTTCAAAGACACTCAGATCGAAATGTCGCACGGGGCCGGCGGTAAAGCCAGCCGCAAACTTGTGGAGGGATTGTTCGCTCCGCTGTTGCTGACCGACGCCGCGCAGATGCTGTCAGACGCAGCCCGCGTTGAAATGGGAGGAACTGCGATCGCCTTCACTACGGATAGCTTCGTCGTCCGTCCGTTACGTTTCCCGGGTGGTTCCATTGGCGAACTGGCCGTCAACGGAACGGTAAACGATCTTGCGGTGTCCGGAGCCAAAGCATCCGCGATGGTTGTGACGTTCATTCTGGAAGAGGGCCTCGCGAGCACCGTTCTTGAAGCTGAAGTTCGGGCCATGTCTGCCGCGCTCAAGCGGGCGGGCGTATCTATGGTTGGCGGCGACACAAAGGTCGTTGAGCGAGGCAAGGCCGACGGCATGTACATCACCACCGCCGGGATTGGCATTCCGATGCGCGGGGTTCATGTCGATGCGCGAACTGTCCGCCCTGGCGACAAGATCTTGATCTCCGGCCCGTTCGGTGATCACGGCATCACGATCCTGCTTGCACGCCAGGATCTTGATCTCGAAGCCGATCTCGTTTCTGATACTCGCTCGGTGCTGCCAATGGTAGAGGCCATCGCAGCGGAGGCTGCTACAGGAATTCGCTGGATGCGCGATCCAACCCGAGGTGGCGTCGCGACGGCTCTCAATGAGCTTGCCCGTGATTGCGGTCTCGCTGTTGAGTTGAATGAAGAAGAGATCCCAATTCACGATGCAGTGCGAGGCGCTTGCGAGTTGCTCGGCCTTGATCCGCTGCATATTGCCAATGAGGGTCAGTTTCTCGCGGTGGTCTCGGCCGAATATGCCGATGCGGCTCTCAACGCCGTGCGAATGACCGACGGAGGCGACGAGGCGCAAATCATCGGACAGATTCGAGAACAACCCGCCGGCGCCGTTGTCGTCAACACGCGTTATCGTGGAACTCGAATCGTCGAAATGCTCGTTGGCGATCCCCTTCCCCGGATCTGTTAAGGAATTCCGTGAACACAGCCATCAATCTCGCGACACAGATCAAGGAACGGTTGCTCGCTCGCAATGAGATTCTGGAAACATTCTTTTCGAACGAAGCTCGAACGCTCGCAGAGGCCTGCCGGGAAATGGCCGAGCGCTTCTTGAAAGGCGGCCGTCTCCTCGCATTTGGACGCGGATGTTATTCCACCGACGCCCAGCACGTTTCCGTCGAATTTGTTCATCCCGTAATTGTGGGCAAGCGCGCTCTTCCGGCCCTCGACCTGTCGGCGGCCATGCAACCCTGGCTCAGCGCTATTCTTCGACCCGAAGATATTGTCATGGGCTTCGGTCCTCCGGAAGGTGACGGTGAGGTTTGGGCTGCCTTGGATTTTTCGCATACGCGCGGCGCAATGACGTTTGCACTGCCCGGAATAAGCGGCGCGTATACTCTGCGCTCACCCGTTCAAGACCCATTCATTCATCAGGAGCTGGTTGAAATCTTCTACCACACGCTTTGGGAGACGGTGCATGTCTTTCTTGAGCATCGCGAACTTGGCCAGGATGTAGGCCACGCCGAGTTTCTGTATCCTTTCCTGGGGCAGAAAAAACAGGAAACGTCCGCAATCATCGATGACGTTGCACACTCGATTCTGGTAAAGGTACGCGACGATACGGCGCTGCGCAGACGACTCGCAAATGAAGAGGCAGAGCAAATCGGCGAGGCTGCTTTGGCTATCCACCGGCGACTCGCACTGGGTGGAAAACTTATCCTCTTCGGGAACGGCGGCTCAGCGACCGATGCCAACGATTGGGCCTTGGACTGCATTCTTCCACCAGCCGGTCACCGCAGCATTCCGGCGATCTCCCTCTCCATGGAGCCAGCAAATATTACCGCCCTCGCCAACGATGTCGGTACTGAGGTTATCTTTGTGCGCCAGTTAATGGCGCATGCACGTCCTGAAGACGTCGCCGTCGCTATCTCAACCAGCGGTGGATCCCGCAACATCGTGATGGCCCTTGAAGAAGCACGCAAGCGTAAATTGCTCACCGTCGCTTTGCTGGGAAATGACGGTGGCGAGATCGCGCGTCGTGGCCTCGCCGACTTCCCAATCATCGTGCGCAGCGATTACATCCCGCGCATTCAGGAAGTGCAAGCCTCCACATATCACGTCCTTCTCGAAACCTTGGAGGTACTGAGCCGTGACCACGCTTGAACTCTACGGATCCGCGCAATGCCCCTTCACGCGAGAGCTTCGTGATTGGCTGGAATGGACCAGACGCGATTTTCAAGAATTCGACGTCGACGCCGATCCTGAAGCCAATGCTCGCTTGCGGATACTGAACTGCGGCGCTGGCAACGTACCTGTCCTGGTAGAGAATGGAAAGGTCGTTCAGGTGGGGTGGCAAGGCAGGAGCTGCATCGTGGGCTTCGGAGAATGAGCGACTGCAATGTCGACTTAAAACGTGATCGGAAGAACTGCGATCTGCGAACCATTCCTCTGAACTGAATTCCGTTCGAATCCCCGCAAGCAAATGCATGGCGACGGTGGGATGGTGAAATCAACGCCCGTCTTCCCTTCTGCGCGGAGCGGCGAGTCTCTTTGAAATTCATGCTGATGCTTTCCCGCAAGCGCCCTCAAAGAGTCGAAGGCCGTTGAAAACATCCGCGCCCTTCATTGGAGCGCGATTCTTCGGGGGCGAGCATATGGAGCGACGCATTCCGGAGGCCCTTGCTTTTCACCTGAAGAGGTCATCACTTTTCACAGAAAAGTGATTTCAGTCGCAGTCGCGCCCCCAATCCCCGGCCCTCGTCTACTTCATCATTTTTCACACGCTTCTCTGTTCACTGTTCCCTACATTCAATGCTTTTCCATCATCTCCCGCACATCTTTCCGCAGCGCCAGGCGGCTGGCATCGCGAGTGTAGAACATGTGCCCGCCGGGGAACTCGTGCACGGCCACCCGGTCCGGGTCGCCCATCACCGGCATCTGATTCACCGTCAAAATCGAGCCCATGAAGGGGCAGGACAGGTCGTTCCATCCGTGCACGATCAGCACTCGCAGCTTGGGATCGGCCGCCACCGCCTGGCGCAGATCCGGAACCGACCCTTTGCGCAAATCGTTGTCATTGCCGCTCTCCCACAGCCGGTTCACTTCGTAGGACAGCGCGTTGTAGCGGGCGTCAACCTTCCAGCCCACCGTGCGGGTCACAAAGTCGACCATCGCCGTGGTCAGCGGCGCAATGATGCTGGCCAGGATGGGATCGTTTCCCCTCTGCTCCGGCGCAAACGGAAACGGATCAAATGAAGTGACATTGGAGTCGTAAACCGACCCCAGCTTGCCTTCCTCGCGATGTACCTCGCGAAGGTACGCTCCAATCTCAATCCGCCCGCCCGAGTACTTCACGAACTGCGCGTCTAGCCCCGTCATTTCGGTGACGCGCTCGATCATCTTCTTCTGCCCCGCCTCGTCCGCGCGGCCTTTCAGGAGCGAGGTGGCGTACTCGCCTTGCGTGTAAGCGATCACGTCGGCCATCGCTTCCGGAGTCAGCTTCTTCTCGCGCTCGAGATGCGCCGCCGTAATCGAGGGCAGAGTCATCATCCAAGGAAGCGGCGACATGTCGCCGTTCTCATCCTGGTCAGGGTTGAGATAGGGCGACACCAGCACCACACCGTTCATGGCCACGCCCAGCTGCGACTGCAGGTAGTGAGTGATACGCGGTCCACGGAAGCCGCCGTAGCTCTCGCCCACCAGGTACTTCTTTGACGCGAGGCGGTTGTTCTGCACCAACCAGTCGTAGATCACGCGGGAAAGGTACTGGATGTCGGGCGTGGTGGAGTAAAACAACTTCTTGGCCTGGTCCTCAGGTACGAGAGAACGGCTGAACCCCGTGCCGATGGGATCGACAAAGACGAGGTCGGTGAAGTCGAGCCAGGTCCCCTGATTGTCCGTCAGAGTGACGGGGTCGGAAGGGCTGTCGCCCTCGTTGCCGGCGCTCATATGCTTGGGACCCAAGGCACCAAAGTTCAGATACACGCTTGAAGCGCCGGGGCCCCCGTTGAAGGCAAATGTGACGGGCCGGTTGTCGCCGTCGACCGTGTAAGCCGTGACCACTACGTCGCCGGCGGGCTTGCCGTCCTTGTCGCGAACAGGCATCGAACCCACAGTGACGGTGTACTTCAGCGGCTTGCCGTCAAGCTGAATCGACTGCTGCGCGTGTGCAGGAGCGGGCAGCGGCGGAAGCGCAGATTTGTCTGGAGCCGGCTTTTCGGCC